>JAAUPT010000270.1 GCA_012032965.1 Nitrospira sp. | reverse complement strand
TCTCGTTGTGCTACCGGAACTGTTTGCGTCGGGCTATCAGTTTACGTCTCAAGAGGAGGCCCAGCGGTTGGCCGAGCCCGTCCCCGATGGCGTAACGGTCCGTCGCTTGGTGGAGCTCGCGAAGCGGCGCAAGATGCATCTTGTGGCAGGCCTCCCCGAGCGATCCGGGACATGCTGCTACAATTCAGCTGTGGTTGTGGGACCGTCTGGTTTTGTGGGCTGCTATCGAAAGACCCATCTTTTTTACGAGGAGACGCAGTTCTTTGCCGCTGGAGACTCGGGGATTTCTGGTATGGGATATTGGGCCGGCGAAGATCGGATGATGATCTGTTTTGACTGGTACTACCCTGAGGCCGCAAGGACCTTAGCCTTACAGGGAGCAGACATCATCTGCCATCCCTCCAACCTGGTGTTACCAAACTGCCCGGATTCTATGCCGGTACGATGCCTTGAAAATCGAGTCTTCGCCGTGACATGTAATCGCATCGGCACCGAGGCCCGTGGTGGAGAAGAGCGGTTGACCTATATCGGCCAGAGTGAAGTCGTTACACCTAAAGGGGGCATCATCCATCGGGCATCTCGTGACCAGGAAGAGCTGACCCTCGTTGATATCGACCCCGCCGAGGCTCGCGATAAGACCTTGAATCGTTACAACGACTTGTTTCGCGACCGTCGTGCGTCGCTGTACAAACTGTAACGCTCAGTGTCTCCGGCTGACAAGAGAAGCGCAGTGCTTGCGCAAGTCGCAGGAGCACGGTAGGATTTCTCTCATGAGTACCGAGATCCGGAAAGGCATTTTCTCATCGCGGCGCCAAGCCTTCGCGACCCCAACTTCCGACAAACCGTCGTGTTGCTCTGCGAGCATGGACCGGAAGGGGCGCTTGGTGTCATCGTGAACCGCCCCACGGCCATGTCCATTCAGAGGCACTTCCACAAGTGCCTGTGATTGAGGGATCCGGCCATGTCCTCTACGCCGGCGGTCCTGTGCAGACGAATCAAGTCATGTTGCTCTACCGTGGTGATACGTTCCCAGACAATGCGCACCATGTGTTTGATGGAGTCTGTCTTGGGGGTGATGTCGGCATGGTCGAACGCATTCTTACCGGACCCGACACCGAAGAAGCGTTTCGCGCCTATCTCGGATATTCCGGATGGGCGCCTGGCCAGCTGGAAAATGAGATGAAGACCGGGTCATGGATTACCTTACCAGCCGACCCTCAGGCGCTGTTTGAGAAGGATCCAACACGTGTCTGGGGAGATATTCTGCTCACGTTGAGTGAGGCCTATCATCCGTACGCCGAGATGCCGTTTGATCCCTCCTGCAACTGACTCCTCCCCTTGCTTCTTGCGGGTATCTGCCACATCATCGTTATCGTTGAAGCTTGCCGCGCCGGGTGCTAGGGTCATACCATCATTCTCAGGATGGAGGGGGGAATCGGTGAGTCAATCGGGGGCAGACACTGAGTCTTTTTGAAACAGTTGCATGAACGCCCACACCAGCCGATTGGGCGATGGCTCCGTGCGCCGGCTCACGTGCATTTCAAAGCGTTTCGCATGTCCGATCCTCCGACACAGCGTCCAGCCAGTCGAGAAGAATTCCGGTCGCTGCTTGATGCGGTGAAGGTGGAAGCGGAGTCAACAGTGTTGAAGGAAACGTTCGGATATGGCATCAAGGAATCGGTGGGCGGCGACCGACTGATCCTGGTCTGGCAGGCCCATACGGAATATTACAACTATCAAATCTGGCATCTGCCGGCTAAGCCGGAGGTGTCTTTCGGTCCGCTGACCTTTCCGGAGTACGATTTTGCGATCTCGCCGCTTGGAAATCTAGTCTGTCGACTCGACATTCTGCTTACGGAGGAGGCGTTGCCGGCACGCGAACGGATGCAGCCGTTATTTCCCGGGCCGGTAATGTACGGCAGCCGGGTCTTCGATGAATCGACCAGCTTGGTCACCAGCTTTACTCCGGACGAACTGGGGCGTGAACGGTATTGGGTAAGTCTCGGGCCGCAGGCACAGGCCTCGCGGTTGAAAGATATCGTCGATGCCATTGTGCGGATCGAGACCTACTATCATTTGCTGTTGATGCAAAAGCCGTTGTTCTCCGCCGCAATCGATCATGCCTATAAGTTCGAAAAAGTGCATCTGGAGCAACGAGAGATCATTACGTCTCATATCGGGCATGCAAACTCGGAGACGCTGCAGCGGTGGCTGAACAGCCTGACTCAGGACTTATTGAAAACCAATCGTATGGCCGGTACGTTGCACTTCGCACTGTCGGCGTCGATTCCGTACGATAAAATCGTGCATGCGACATTGACGTCCATCGGTGAACAGCGGATGGAATCCTACCGTCCAATCTCAGATTATGTGTTGGGCGGCATTACCGGTGTTGCGGAAGGATATCAGCAACTTTTACGGCGTATTGATACGCTCCGCGGTGGTTTTGAAGGGATCATCGAGATCATTCGTACCCGCATCGATTTGATTGTCGAAGCACAGAACCTCGCCCTGCTCCAAAGTGTCGATAAGACGACCAAGAGCCAGGTCCTTCTTCAGCACACCGTCGAAGGGCTGTCGGTCATTGTCATCGCGTATTACCTCGCCGGCTTAGGCGGATATGTCTTCAAAGGCCTTCAGGAAATGGGTTGGCTCAAGAATGCGAATATTGCCTCGGCGGTGTTCGTCCCCGTCGCAATTGGTCTTGCCTTTGCCGTCACGACGTTCAGCAAAAAGTATCTGCACAAGAAACTGCCAGGCGTGCAGCCGGCACCTCAGGCTCATAAGCCTGAGGACTAACTCAGCGTTGGTTCTGGTGAGAATCCAATAGATGCGGCAGAGCTGCCAGCGCCTTGGTGTGATCTGCGATGCAGCATCGCAACGTGTGCCCTATCGTGCGCCTTCCACCTAGTTCCTAAACATTCCGTTCATCATTGCCTGCCTAGGCATTCTACTTGGTCTGCCCACGGTAAAATACCAGCTATTGTTACGGATAAGAGTTTGATCGATCATTCTTGCAAAGTATCGGAACTGATACACGACCTGAATCTCTTTCGATACACATCTCTGCAATCATGAAGACGGACGTAGCGATAATCGTCTTGCTCGATAATCCATATGAGGCTGAAAGTAAAGAGCTTACGTATGTGTTCGGGGGCGATGCGATGCGTCTCGTTTAACTGGCATCTCACTTGCTGTTGACAAATGCAGATCAGAGGAGAGTCGAGCTGCGAACAGTACCTGCCGGCTCAAGCCGTCGTCCATATCAGATATGTGAATTGCGGAAAGGAGGTGCAGCGATCCCTTATTTCACTATGTGGTTCAGCACACGGCGCACAGATCGGCAGTCGCAAGTTATTGACCTACATCTTAAGCCAAAGGAGATTGTACGATGAAAGAAATTAAGACAATGAGAACAGAGCCGGCAAAGCTTGAGAGTAAAACGCGAAGGATTGAAAAACCTAAGACGAATGACCAGGAACTCGGACCGTTGAAGCTTCTTCCCGGAAAGTGGGCGAATGTGCCGAATTTAGAGGCCGAGGGTGGAATATGATCGCGCTACCTTTTGTGGCGCCAAAGGATGCAAATTTTCCTTTCAACTATCGGTTGCTGGTCAACCAATACAATGAAGAGCTGGAGTTCACACTTGTGGATAAAGCGGTTCCGAATCGTGGCGTCCGCCTCGGACTGGGACCCGATACGAATACCGACCAATTTCTCGTGACGCTTGACTATCAACAGAGTATCAAACAAATCGCCGCAGATGATTTCCCGAAGAGCGGCCTAGCAGGTCCGGCCGGTGCTGCAATCCACCATGAGCCAGGTTTGTGGTTGCATATGACCAACGGCATCACTGATGGTCTCAATATTGCGCGACTTGCGACGATCCCTCACGGGGACTCGGTGTTGGCCTTAGGCCGAAGCAGCGAACACTCAGGCGTCCAATCTATTGCTGATCTCAGTGGCTTGCCGATC
>JAAUPT010000269.1 GCA_012032965.1 Nitrospira sp. | reverse complement strand
CGTGCCCTCTTGGCCGAGCAGACGGTCCATCACCTCATGGTGTTGCCCGCCAAAAATTGACGGCTCCTCCGGTCAACTCTAGCTGTGTCACGGTCGTGGCCTGAACGGCGCCGCGGACAGACTGGCGCTGACCAATCCAATCATCAGGAAGAGAGCTAGGTGAGTCATAATAGGCATCCTTTTTACTTGAAGCTATTGCCACAAACTATCCGCCATCAGCGAGCGGATTATACAGGCCAGGAGAGAAGAAAATGTAGGTGTTGGGGGGCCAGCCATGTTAAAAAATTATCAAGATACTCTTGATGACATCAATGTATGAAGTCTATAGCATGTGTATCAGCCTTGACTGAGCTGCGTGGTGGTAGTCACTCTTGAAGCGAGTAGACGGTATGGTTTCCCAGCCTTTGTGAACGTTCGTGCTCTGCTCCGGCATCGGATTGAAATTGCGTAGATTTTGATATGCCGAGCAGTCAGTAATCCAAACTATGTACGACGAGCTTGCCTTGAAGGCTGCCGCAGGGATTTAGAGGCGCCCACCAATTTCGTGGATTTTACCGCTTTTTTGGCTTTCTTGTGGCTGGAGGCACTGACGCGATCCTCACGGCGCCCACGCTCGTGCGGGCCTGCGGGTCCTCGATTCGAGTCTTTTCGATCAGCTCCTCCACGGATGTCCGAAAGACCCGTAAGCTCCCCCGTCCGATCTTGGTGCCGCGCAAACGACCTTCATCCACCCATCGATAGATCGTCCACTTGCTCACCCGCAACAATTTGGCCGTTTCCTGAATGCGCAGTAAGATCGGTTCCATCGTGATCACTCCTGATTGAGGGACGACCACCGAAGGAATTGGTATCCCTGAGGAGACAAGACTATTTCATCACCTGTGCACTGCAGTGCCACCCGTCTCCCTTGACTCCATTCACGGCTTTCACAAGCTGACTCGACGTCGTCTTGTCTCCCTCGACCGTCACAATGGCATGGCCTTTCATGCTCTTTATGTCGACGGCCTTCACACCGGGGAGCTGTTTCAGAGCAGACTCCACATCGCCCAGGTAAAGATCACAGTATTGTCCGCCAAGCATCAACATCACCTTCTGCTCAATGGCCGCTTGGACCGAACCCAGATACCCGCACAGGGTGCCCAGAAGCATTAGGCCGATTCCTATCTTTCGCATGTGCGCACCTCCTTGCGACGGTCACAGCCGGTTGGCAATAATTCATCCACTAGGTCGCTGGCGACCTTAATGCCTATCACATGGGGCATCACGTCCCGATGAAACGCAAGGCCTCTCGATATCGAGACGGAAACGGGGTAGAATTCTTGGTTGCCTGTCACAACACAATAACAAAATAAATACGTAGTTGTTTATCCAGCCAATGCGGCAGCGTGGCGATGTGAAGGTGCGACTGTTTTTCGAAGTGACCGAGCTCGACGACGCGTAGATGGTTTGCGCCAGTGTGTTGTGGTTCTGAGAGAGGATTCCTTGAAAGAAATGCGGCCCCCCCTCGACGTTTTCCAACCGTCAAGTTCAGCGACACGCCACCATTGGCGGCCATCGGCAGCATCGACTGGCTCACGGCTGTTTCCAGCACCGGCTTGGCTGTGGAGAGCGGTTTCAGTTTGAAGCCCACACCTTTGATGGTCATCAGCCGACAGTGATGGTTTGGTTGGCGGTCCAACTGTTGCCGAAGAGCATGGACATGCACGTCCAACGCATGGTTGCCGACCGCAAAGTCAGGCCCCCAGATGAGGTTCACCAGTTCGCTTCGGCGGAACACTTTTGAAGGCTCGCGCATGAGAGCTGCCAAAATTGCAAAGGGCTTGGCGGAGAGCTTCACCTCCCGCCCTGCTATCTTCACTTCATGCGCATCAGCATCCAATTGCACGGCCCCAACTTGATAGACGCCTCGGTGCCCAACATCACCCTCAGCGCGTCGCAGGTAGGCACGAACTCGGGCAAGAAACAAACCGTTGCCATCTCGAAAATCATGGACACCATCTAATCCACGATCGAGATCCGACAGACAATGCCCCTCGGTGTAAAGATGACCAGGAGGAACCACCCCCATCAGGGAAACTCGCCGAAGCAGAGGGTCCGTCCGCAGCATGTCCCAATCTTGGACTCGATGGTCTACGACCATGAGCATGAAGGCCGTCGGATTAGTGGCTGCGACGATCTCGCTCGCCGAACCGGCCACTCGCACGTCATAGCCCGCTTGGCGCAATTGCATCTCGATGTCTCTGGCGAAGACAGGGTCTGGCGACAACACACCGATCAATCGCGCGACGCCGGAGAATCGAGATTCAGTGGCACTGTGAGACTTCCTCGCGATGGTCTCGCTACGCGACACCATCCCGATCATGCCAAATGATACCAGCGCAAACAGAACGGCGGATGATGGGAAAGAAGAACCAGGTTTCCCCGCTTCACTGCTCGGCAACGCGACCGGCTCGACGGCGACCGACTGGATGGGGTCATCGAGTTCGAAAAAGGTCTGCGCGACATGGAAAAAGGTGAATCGCACTTCAGCGACAGTGAGATACGTATGCCGTAGTCGGTCATTTAAGACGTCAGAGGCACTCAACCCAAGCCGATACAGATCACCGGCTTCTGAGCGCAGCTTGGTAAGCCATGGCCATAAGATAGTATGGGAGTCGTTGCGCTGTCTGACGGTCGGAAAATCTCCGTTCTCAGCCAGATCTCGCACATCCATCAATGTGCTGTTCGTGAACGCTGTATCGGCAAGAATTGAGGCTGGGGCGCTTGGATTGAATGAGTAAAGACTGGCCGCCACCGCAGTGCCGGCGACATCCAAGCACATCAAGGCCGAAACGGAAAGCATCACGAGACCACTGCGTGTCCGAGCCCACACCTTCGCCATGAGTCTGTGTTTCATGTTCTGACTCCCGCGACCAGCAGCCCTCTGCTTGGCAGCTTCAAATTTCCTGAGAGTGAAGACCGGTCCAATACACAGTTGCAACTAGCTCGGAGGGCCCTCAGAGAGCCCTCCGAGCGACACAACTTCTTCGTTAGGCGTTGGCCATCATCTTGCGACGAGCCAATCCCGCTAAACCGATCACGCCACTGCCGAACAGCCAGGCTGCGGCGGGGAGCGGTACAGGTGGTCCTCCTGCCAACGATCCCCACAACGAGACCGAGTAATTTCCTCCACCTTGATTCAGACCTTGTGGATGCAGGTGATAGTCACGCGACAATCCGAGATCGGCGAGAGGTTGACTCGTAAAGGTAGGACTTGCCGGAACCACTTCCGTATCGCCGTTGTTCTCAAAAATCGGCGCACCAAAGCTGAGGATATTATTGGCCGTCGACGTCATATTGAAATGCGTGAACGAGCCCAAGTCGAAATTAATGGTATCCAAGAACAGACCTGACCCGGCGGTGACGTTGAACACTTTCGGGTTCGCGGCATCCCGGCGCCGGGGGCGAAGACCCCCGCATCGAGGGTGACGGCCTGCGCGGTCGCACCGAGGGCAAGCGCCCCAGCGGCGACGAATCCGGCCACCGCCGTCTTCAACCTTGGTCTACGTGTCATACTGAACTCCTTTGTTAGGGTGAAAAGCACTTAGTGGAACACCATCCGACCGTATAAGATAGAGCTCTATTCGGTCACATCCACGCTTATAATTTGTGCAGCAATGGAGGTCTACCGACCAGAGCACCGTCTGCTACCACATGCGACAAGAAAAACATTCTTAGAATTAGATATGCCCGCCTCGACACCAGCCGGATGACTTGTACCCGCTCGATCGATTCCGTCTCCTTGTGGCATATCTGGTATTTGCTCCTGCCGCACGAAGCCCATCTCTTTCCGCTACTCAGCCTGCTTCTACTAGGAGGTGATGGTAGCAAGAGCGGTCAAACGCCTACTACCAGCGGATACAACGGATGCTACAGATGTGACAAAAAGATCGTTGAAAACGTACCGAATTTGAGGGTTGGGTGTAGTTGAGGTAGTCGATGGGTGAA
>JAAUPT010000268.1 GCA_012032965.1 Nitrospira sp. | reverse complement strand
GCCACTACTCCCTGACTAGACTCGACCTGAGTGGCTAACGCAGTTTCACCCTCCACTCCATCTGCCGTCACGATGATCGAATGGGGCAACCCTTCAGGCCCAGCGCTGGTCTTCCCGAGTGCCTCATCCGTTTTCTGACCGCCTGTACGAGACGTCGCGATCTTCTGGAGCTGCTCCTTCAGCTTTTGCTTCGGCAGCGTCCCTCCCTTGAGTCGGTTGCATGCCTCGACGACCTCTTCGATATACAGTTCAAAAATATTTCGCCGCCGAAATTCACTGGCCGCTCGTTCACGCCGACGCACGAAGAGCCCCAGCCGTCTGCCGCACTCGCGGAGTGCCAGGGTGATTTCCTTTTGAATCTCGTCATAATCGGCGATCGCTTCCTTGGACTCACTGGTAAACGGCACCCAGACCGATGCCATATGGACGAAGATCACCATCGGTCCACCTGGAAGGGCTCCCCGCGACTGCGTCAAGCCATAGTTTTTCCAGGTCGTACTCAGGACAGCCTTGAAGGTGGAGCAGGCCGATTGTTGATACAGTAGCGGGACTCGATTCGCGTAGCGGATCACACGGGCAAGCTCAGAGTCTTCCTCCTCGTGTTCCCCTTCGGCTTTCGGCATCGCCGGCTGTTGCGATCGATTCTGGTCCTGCGGTCTGTTCCCATACGCGAGGCCCGCTTCGATGATGAACGGATTGCCCCGATATACTGCCGGTGGCCGGCTGACCGCCGTGTAAAACTCGCCTTTGATTTGTTTATAGAGCCCTGCGAGGATCGCCTTCTCGCCGATCGGAGAAATACAGTTGGTCGGCGGCGCCATGATCTTGCTCTCTTGCAACGTCTTGTAGAGCGTCTCTGCGACCGACCCCTTCAACTCGCGAGGCTTAGCCTCAGACGACACCTTTGCCGCTTTGCAGATCTCATCAGCTAGCTGGGGAGACACACGACAAAAATCACCGGCAAGAAACCCGGAAAGCGTATGGCTCTTGGTATCTTGCAACATCTTGAGGAGCATGCCGAACTCGATCCCGTAGGGGTGCGGCTTGATCTCACGTGGTTGAGGGGGTAGCTCGTGATAGGTGCGGGGGTACTCTTTCGTCTCCCCTTCAGGCGTCCGGTAGATCAATTTCACATGCGGATTGGCGATGGAGGTTTGCTCTAGCCATTCATCGACCGACGCACGACCCTTTTGATACTTCCCTTCGACTTCCAGCGTAACTTGAGTGCCTCGCGGCTGTTCCCAGTTGATCTGTTTATTCTCGTGAACCAGCGGCTCGTTCTTCTTTGTGTCGATCTGGACTTCAAAGAAATGCGCGGCGGCCTTCGGGCCGATCCGGGAAATAATTTTCACCGGTTTCCCGGTCGTCAGCTGGCCGTACATGCCGGCAGCTGAGATGCCGATCCCCTGCTGTCCCCGGCTCATTCGCAACCGATGGAACTTGGACCCGTAGAGTAGCTTCGCAAAAATTCTAGGGATCTGCTGACGCACGATGCCGGGCCCATTGTCGGTGACCGTGACGCGGAATCGGCTGGCTTGACTGGGCGCGACCGGCTCCCCGTTCGACACGACCTCCAATTTGACCGTCACATCGGGAAGAATCCCGGCCTCTTCGCAGGCATCGAGCGCGTTATCGACAGCCTCCTTGACGCAGGTCAGCAACGCTTTGCGCGGGTTATCGAACCCGAGCAAATGCCGGTTCTTTGTGAAAAATTCAGAAACGGAAATTTCGCGCTGACGAGCACCCATCTCGACCGCAGTAACCCGCTCTGCCGGCTTGGCGGCGGCTGGCTTCTTTGCGGCTGGTTCAGGGTTGGCTCGAAAAGCGGAGGATTTCGATTCAGTATCTGAAGCAGAGTCTTTCTTTTTCCCATTCACCCTCTCATCAAACAACCGTTGATTGTTTGGTATCACAAAACTTTCCAGGAAACAATGGGACCAGATGGTGAATAAGCAGAACGAAGAAAGACCTAGGTGCGCAACGAACCGCCCTAGCGGGTCACGGAAGGGTCTCGCAGGTAGTGGGCAGGCTCCATCGTTTCAACAGACCAGACCAGCACTTTTCGGTCGAGTGTGCCGACGACTAGATATTTTCCGTCGCTCGTCCAATGGAGATGATAGGGAGTATTTACGTGGAAGGTCTTTTTCTTTGCACGAGCAGAAAGATCCCACACAGCGAGATGTTCTCCAACTCGAGTGGCAACCCATCGTTGCAGCGGATCGACGGCAATCGATGCCCCTAATGCCACGGTTGGTCCTTTCTCGACAACCTCGGTATCACGTTTAGTGAATGTATCCAAACTCGCCAAGACTGTGTTGCGCTTGATGTCCCAGACCGCAAGAGTAAACGTGTATGGATCACGAGCGCGCATCGTCGTCGCAACAAAGGGCCGTTTCCACCCGAGTCCGGACCAAATGTTTGGCAGACCGACCAGCTCCTCAACCTCTTTCCATGTCCCAATATCCCAGACGACACGTCCAGATCGTGACGTCGTGAGCAAAAATGGGCTTCCATCCAACAGGCTCAGCGTCTCCACCACATCTCCCTGTGTCCCTCGGGTTCTGATACACCCCTTCGGCTCGCAGGCCAGGGAGGAGCCCGTATGCACCAGCTCTTTGACAATCGTTCGAGTCACCACATCTACCACGAGAACGTTCGGTCGCTTACCGGCAATGACGAGAAATCGGTTGCCCATGAGAAACTGGAGCGCGTTGATCTGTCCCTGTCGGGTTGCGTAGGAGGGAAACTCCCGCCAACTCTGCGTGTCCCACAGCCGTACCTCTCCTTGGGTCGTCCCGGCCGCCAGGATTGCGCCATCGGAGCTGAACGCCAATGCACTTGCAGGTGCAGACAAAAACAGCTGCCGCAGAAGGGCACCCTGACCCGGTTCCCAAATTTTCAGCAACCCGTCATCACCACTCGTGACAAGCAGATTGGCGCTGGGGGAAGTCATGAGCGCTCGCAAAGCCCGCGCATGCACAAATGCCGGACCAGCTTCAGCAGGAGATGGCACGACAGACTTCACGGACAATTCACCCTCTGTCACTGGCGGGGCAGGTCGCTTGGCCAGCACCATTGCTTGAGATCGACGAGGATCCAGCACCAACTCCGGGGATCGAGTCTGCACGTCCCAGACTGATATTTTTCCGTCCACGTCCGGATTGAGACCTCCTTCCAGTCCAACAACAATCTTCGATCCATTGGGCGACCATTTGAGCAATGAGACGCGAGGCCTCATGTTCCGACAATCGTGGCCGCAGAGATCCGACAGCATGACACCAGTACGCAAGTCCCAGATCTGCAACGTAGAAGAATGTTCCGCTTGCCCCACCACATATTCGGCGTCGTCTGAAATATCGACGGCAGAGAGATGCGTAGGGGCCTGCACCCCTTGCTCTTGCTCATCATAGGTAAATTCGGTCACAGAGACCAACTTGCCCATATCGGTGTCAAACAGCGTATAGCCCCACGCTCCATCACCTGCCACCAGTCGATGGCTATCACGAGAAAAACGACGAGGCGTTATGGGCCCGCGGACTCCATCTCCAGCCGTCAGTGTAGCTCGTCCACGTATCGATGCCTCCACCGTATCGATGAAAAGAATCGTCTTGCCAATGGCGGTGGCTAACGTTGCGCCGTCCGGTGCGAAGAGGAGATCGAGTGGCTTTCCATCTTTGATGCTCATATCACGAATCGTCGTCCCGGTAAGGTCGTACAGACGAATCACGCGACCTTGCGCGATGGCCAGCAATTTCGCATCAGGCGACGCGACCACCGAATGGGTCTCTGCCTTGGCATCTAACCCGATATGCTTGAGCGGCACCAACTTCTTGCCGATTTGCCAGACCGACACCGCCTCATTACCGTGGCGGAGCACCATCCGATCAGTCTGACTCGAATAGGCGAGTAAGCTATAGGGCTGGCGCGATTCCTGCGGAACAGTCGCCACGGACACTTGGTTCTTCCAATCGTAAATGACGACATCATGTTTCACAC
>JAAUPT010000267.1 GCA_012032965.1 Nitrospira sp. | reverse complement strand
TTCGGAACACTGTCGCCGCGCATGGCCGTTCACGCGGCGCTGAACGCACTGGCCAAAGGCGGGCGAGTGTCCCGGGCCTGATGTCCTCACCTGGGTCGACGAGTTGATCTGGCGTGAGTTCTTTCAGCAAGTATTGGCATCGTTCCCACACGTTGCACAGGGGCCATTCCGCAAGTCGGCCGTACCACCGTCGCGTGAGCCGGGTCCGGAGCGCAATTCCCTGTTTCACGCCTGGTGCAACGGACAAACTGGTTATCCGATCGTGGATGCGGGAATGAGGCAACTCAATCAAACAGGCTGGATGCACAACCGTGTCCGGATGGTCGTGGCATCCTTTCTGATCAAAGATCTACGCATCGACTGGCAGAGCGGCGAACGGTATTTCATGCAGCACCTTCTCGATGCTGACGTGGCGGCAAACAATGGCAATTGGCAATGGTGTGCCTCGACTGGCACCGATGCCATGCGGGGTTACCGGATTTTCAATCCTGCGCTCCAGAGCAAGAAGTTCGATCCGGACGGCGCCTACATTCACCGGTATGTCCCTGAACTTGCCGGTGTATCAGCGAAAAGGATTCATGAGCCGCATCTCATGACGGCAGATGAGCAGGAACGCGCTAAATGCCGAATTGGAACCGATTATCCTTCGCCGGTTGTGAACCATCAACTTGTCCGTCAGGAATATCTCACCCTCGGAAAGCAGGAGGCAACGAGATGACGACCTCCACGCTTCGCCTTGGAATCAGTCGGTGTCTTCTCGGAGATGAGGTCCGATTCGACGGAGGACACAAGCAGGACCATTTCTTGACCGATGTATTGGGTCGCTACGTCGAATGGGTACCGGTGTGTCCCGAGGTGGAAGCAGGATTGGGCACTCCGCGTGAAGCCATGCGTTTGGTGGGCAGTCCGCATCGCCCTCGACTAATGACGATCACGAGCAAGCATGATCACACCGAAGCGATGGAGACGATGGTCGAGGGCCGACTCGATTCTCTCAACGAACTGGACCTCTCAGGGTTTGTCTTCAAAAAGGCTCACCAAGTTGCGGACTCGAACGGGTGCGCGTCTACACGACACAGGGGATGCCGAGCCACAGTGGCACGGGAATTTTTGCAAAGGCCTTTCAAGATGAGTTTCCCCTGATTCCCGTCGAGGAGGAAGGGCGGCTCTGTGATCCTTCCCTTCGGGAGAATTTCATCGAGCGGGTGTTCTGCTACCGCCGGTTCCAGGATCTGGTTCAGAACGGAGTCACGAAACAGGCTTTGATACGCTTCCACACAATTCACAAATACCTGCTGCTGGCCCATAGCCAGCAGCACTACGAAGCGATGGGGCGTCTGGTCGGTCAAGCGGAGCGGTCTCGACTCAAAGAGTTGACGTTGACATACGGAGAGCACTTCATGAAAACCCTGACTATGAAGGCGACGGTGCGTAAGCATGTCAATGTGCTGCAGCATATTGTGGGCTACTTCAAAAGTCGATTGACCACTCAGGAAAAGGCCGAGCTGTTGGACCTGATCGCCGATTATCATCGGGGACTTACGCCGTTGATCGTCCCTCTCACACTGGTCAAGCATTACGTCCAGATCCTCGACATCGGGTACATTCGCGATCAGGTCTATCTGAATCCACATCCGAAAGAGCTTATGTTGCGGAATCATGCGTAGGGGGGAAATGCAATGCCACATGTCGTTGTAGAAGAAGCGGGAGATCTGCAGGGCCTCTATCAGGCATTCACGCCCATGGTTCACCGAGCCGGCAGCGAGATTCTCAAAGTTCAAGAATTCTACCTGTCACGGAGCGGAAAAGACGCACTCCTGGAGTCTGTAGCGATCGAACAGGGCACCGCTTGCACGTTCTTTGTCCAGCTCAAGTTGCACGAGAAAGCGATCACCGTCCGTCTGTTGCCGGCCACAGACCCTGAGAAAACCCCCTCGGTCAAGAAGCTGATGGCCCTCGTCGCGGGATTCATTCGGAAGGTGTACCCGGGGAGCCGTTATGGAAAGACCAATCTGCAGGAGTACCTTGAGGCAACGGTGAGCTCGGAGTGAGTGAAGACAGACGCACGTTATAACAAGAGGAGTGAGGAAATGGCGACAAGCACACGAGGAGTGATTCTGGTCGGTCACGGCGGCATTCCTAAGGGATGCCCTCAGGATTTAGTCACGAAACTGAAACGGTTGGAAGCGCAGCGGCGTGCCGCGAAGCTTCCTCCTTCGGCGGAGGAACTTGAGCTGGATACTAAGATCCGCCAATGGCCGAGAACCGCCGAGACGGATCCTTATCAAGCGGGTCTCGAAGCCGTAGCTGCGTCCCTCCGAGCCCAACTCAATGGCGCACTCTTTGCCGTGGCCTACAATGAGTTTTGTGCCCCGACGCTGGAGGAGTCCGTCGAGGCGTTGATCAAGCAAGGCGCGACTCACATTGTGGTGACAACAACCATGTTCACACCCGGTGGGTCACATTCGGAAGTCGAGATTCCGGAAATCCTCGATCATTTGCGGCCACAGTATCCTGACGTCGAACTGCATTATGCCTGGCCGTTCGATCTTCAGTTGGTCGCCAACACCTTGGCGGAGCAGGTGAAGCGGTTTTCATGACGATGACTGAAGCGGTATCCATACGCGCGCGTTTCTTTGGAGGCTAAGCCCGTGCAACATCTCACTCGTCTCTCATTGAATCTTGCCGAACAGGGACTGTTTCCAGACGTAGTGCTCCGATGGGGGATCCGGCAGTTGCTCACGCAGCGCCTCCGGGAGATCCGGTCTGGCGACGCGCGAGCCGCAGCACTACAGGAACGTCGATTTATCAACCAGATGCGCTCTGCGCCCATCGCAGTGGTACCGGAGAAAGCCAATGATCAACACTATGAAGTCCCGGTTGAGTTCTTCGGGCAGGTCTCGGACCTCACCTGAAATACAGCAGCGCCTTCTGGCCCGCCACTGCGACGACCCTCGACCAAGCAGAAGCCGCGGGTTTGCGTGAATCCTGCCTCCATGCGCGCCTGATGAACGGGCAGACGATTCTGGAACTCGGATGCGGCTGGGGGTCCCTCACGTTATGGATGGCTGAGCACTACCCTAATAGCCGTATCACGGCGGTCTCGAATTCCCGTTCTCAGCGGGCTTACATCGAGGCGCAGGCCAGAGAACGCGGCCTGCAGGACCAAATACGGGTGATGACCTGCGACATGAACAGGTTCGAGATCGACCCAGGGCAATTCGATCGCGTGGTGTCGGTGGAAATGTTTGAACACATGCGTAACTGGCCTGATCTCTTTGCTCGCGTCCGACGATGGCTGAAACCGGGCGGCCAGTTCTTCATGCACGTGTTCGTGCACCGAGCTACTTCGTACCTCTTCGAAGACCGGGGACCCGCCGACTGGATGAGTCGTCAGTTTTTCACGGGCGGGATGATGCCCAGCGATGGCCTCCCGCTGGCCTGCCAGGACCATCTTGCCTGTGTGGACCGCTGGCGGTGGGACGGCACGCACTATGAAAAGACAGCCAACGCCTGGCTAGCCAATATGGATGCCGCCCGAGAATCACTGTGGCCCGTGATCGAAAGTGTCTACGGCAAGGCATGTGCGCGAGCCTGGTGGGGGCGGTGGCGTCTGTTCTTCATGGCCTGTGCCGAGCTGTTCGGCTATGAGGAGGGCCGGCAGTGGGGGGTCAGTCACTACCTCTTTGAAAACTCGAGGGCGAGTATTTCATGAAGATGAGCACCACGATGATCCTGAGCAACTTCCTACTCTTTCAAGTCGGCTGGTTTGCGTGTGTGTGGAGCGCGCGGTGGGCACCATGTGCTGGCCACGGCACAGGTCTGGCGGCGCGGGGTGGAAAAGGTGCTGGCCATGCGCGAAAGCGTGATGGATGAGCGGCGCGAGGAAACAGAGGCTTTGATCCGCGCCATGCGCAAGGCTGGCAGGCATTTCGTCAATCCGGCCAATTGGGATCAAAACGCCCGGCTCCTTGCTGCGCCCGATTATCTCAATGCGGAT
>JAAUPT010000266.1 GCA_012032965.1 Nitrospira sp. | reverse complement strand
CTCGGCTCGAGCACGGTGCTGATCAACGGCAAGCAGGCGGCGCGCAACGGCGATACCGCGCTGACCTGCAACGACCCGGCCGACCTGCCGGCGGGTACGGTGATCGCGGTGGGCACCGTGTTCATTGCCTGAGGCAGCGACATGCCCGTACGCGCGCAACGGACCGAGCACCTGCTGAGCGACCTCGCCATCGAGGCCGTGCACCGTGAGCTGCGGCCGGTATACAAGGTGGTCGAGCGCAAGAGCCCGCGCCCCAGCGGACTCCACGGGATGAGACCGATACCATAGGCCTCACAGGCAGGGATGACTTCCAGCTCGATCGTCCGGTCAGCCAGATTGTAGAGACTCTGCTCCGACACCAGCCCCAAAAAGTGGCGGTTGCGCGCGGCCTCCTGGGCTTGAGCCAGATGCCAACCTGCGAAATTGCTGCTGCCGACGTAGACAACTTTTCCTTCTCTGACTAACTGTTCCATCGCTTGCCAGACTTCTTCCCACGGCGTTTCACGGTCGACATGATGCATCTGATAGACGTCGATGCAATCCGTCCGTAACCGACGAAGACTCTCTTCACACGCTCGTTTGATATGGACGGCCGACAAACGAGACTGATTCGGCCATTCGCCCATCCGTCCGTACACCTTGGTGGCTAAGACCACCTTGTCCCGGCGACCCCCGCCTTGCGCGAACCACTGACCGATAATCTGCTCTGTCCATCCCTCACCAAGTTTCCAGCCATACACATTTGCGGTATCAAAAAAGTTGATGCCGAGCTCCAACGCGCGGTCCATCATGGCGAAGCTATCAGGCTCCGTCGTGTGCGGCCCGAAATTCATGGTCCCGAGACAAAGGCGACTGACCTTCAATCCTGACCGGCCAAGATGTCTATATTCCATGGGGAGACGCCTATGGTTCGCCCACCTGTTGCTGAAGGACCTACAGGAACATCGTCCTCACTCAGACAACCGATCTGGCTTAGTATCCCCGCCCTGTACTCCCACCACGTCCCATCCTGTCGAGCGGCAGGGCTTCGTAGCGTTGTTTGAGGTCCGAATGCTGGTTGAGATACTCCTTAACTGCCGCATCATCCGCAAATACTTCGGGGCTGCGTTTGCGATATTCATCGAGGGTCAGATCATGTTTCGCCAAGAGTGCCGTAAGCTTGGCATTGATATCCGCACCCATTTGCCGCATTTGTTCCTGTGACGGGCGCTGGCCGTCACCGTAGCCTGACCCGCCCTTGAAATAGTCCGTCATCATTTCACCGATCTCGATTCGAGCGTTAACGAACTTTCCACGTCCGGCCGGTTCGGCGGCAAGGCCGGCCCCCGCGAACAATACAACACCCAACGAAACAGCGATCATATGGCACCCCAGATTCATAGCCATGATTCCCTCTTTAGCGATAAGACTCCTGCCGGTTTGTCTCTGATCAATCATCATATCATCCCGAATGGACAACTTGCAGATCAGGCATCGACTACGGTGTGGAAGAGCGTGTTCCTCTCATCTCTATCAACGAGAAGGTCTGCTGACAGAATGGAGGAATCGGCAGGACCGAGGCGGGCGAGATTGTCCAGACTGATCGGCTTTTATCCTTTTTTTGAATCTTGCTCGGCACAGACTCCTGTACATCGAACTGCAACAGCGCCACGGCCATCAGCCCCGGAATGACAGCGACCCAGAAAACGGCACGGAAGTTATCGGCCCAGAGCAGCATCAACCCCACTGCCAGCAAGGGGCCGAGAAAGGCGCCGACGGTATCGAGCGCTTGCCGCAACCCGAAGGCGGCGCCTCGTATATGTTGCGGCGTGATGTCGGCGATCAGCGCCTCGCGCGGCGCGCCACGCACCCCTTTTCCGACTCTATCCAGAAGGCGGGCGGTCAAAACGAGGCCAAGACCGGCGGCCAGGGCGAAGAGCGGTTTTGCCAGCGCTCCCAGGGCATACCCGAACAGGACCAACTGCTTTCGCTTTCCCAGATAGTCGCTCAGTGTCCCAGAGAAAACTTTAACCCCCAGTGCAAGAGATTCGGCGAGTCCTTCCACAATCCTGACGGCGATCGGACCGGTACCGAGCGTCGTGACCATGAACAACGGCAGCAGGCTGTGGATCATTTCGGAAGAGATGTCCATCAGGAGACTGACAAACCCAAGCACCCAGACACCTGACGGAATCCGGTGCTGTGGACAGCCTTTCCCGATTCTTCTAAGTTTGACTGCACACGCGACCGACTCGTTGACTGAGGACATTTCCCAATACCCCGGTGGTCGACACGCTGTACGAGGCACGTTCGACTGGGCTACTATGAATCGCGATTGCCCGGCTCCACCTAGCCGCGCACAGTAACGATCTCAATCAGGAGGAAACCATGGCAAAAAGACGGATTACTTCGAGGAATCGAGTACCGCGTCGACCGGCCAGTCGGACAAAGAAGACACCCGCTGTGCCGCACACGGATGCCGCGCTGAATCGCCGGCTGCATGATCTGACGGAACGGATCGACATTGTGCTGCCTGAGGTGACAGCCCGGGTGGCCGCACTGGAACATCTGCTGCTGGAACTGAAGGTCTGCACGATGGCCGATCTTCGCCACGCGCGCGAGTTCGTGCGCCTGCAGGAAGCTTAAAGACGAAGCGGAGGCATGGTGGGGCTGGGCTGTCAGGTTGAACTTGCCAGTCCGGTTGGCCTGATCATTCTTGTCTGTCTGGTCTCTGTTCCGTTAGTGCCTGGCACCGCCAGGAGATCGGGCGCAACACACCCTGCCTATTGGGCAGGGATAAAAAGTACACGCATTGTTGTCTGGCAGAAACAGGACGGGAACAGGTGGAACGGGAGGCGTCACGGAGTTCTGCGGTCCGGTGAGTTTCGTGACTCCGTTCATTGCGCCACATGAAGGACACCGACAAGAACAAACAAACGAATCCGATACACGAGTCAGGCTAAAATTAGTCTTCCTCTTCTTGGCTCTCACTGTGAGCCGAGGGAATGCCGTAGCGTTTACACTTTTCCCAGAGCGCTTTTCGGGACAATCCCAAGATTTTCGATGCGGTCGTGCGACTCCCCTCGACTCGCTCCAGCACAGAGATGATATAGTCTTTCTCGAAACCTTCCCGGGCCGCGGCAAGCGAGGTCAGAGCCGTATCTTGTTTCTTTTGTCCTCCGGTTAAGCCTTCGCTGCAAAAACCGCAGGATTCCTGTGGCACGCCGCCCAGATAGGGACAGAATTGGAAACCACAAAGATCTGCCGGTTGGACCGTAGCTCGGTCACGACTCAGCGCCACGGCTCGTTCGACCATATTCTCTAGCTCCCGCACATTCCCAGGATACGAATAGCGAAGCAACAATTCACGGGATGACTGGGAAAACCCGCGCAGCGGCTTGTTCAGCTTCTCCGAGCAAGTTTCCAATACGTGTAGGGCAATGACCATGATATCTTCCTGCCGTTGCCGAAGCGGCGGCACAATGATCGGCACCACGTTGAGTCGGTAAAAGAGGTCTTCCCGAAACCGGCCCTGCGCCACTTCTTTGCGCAAGTCTTTTTGCGTCGCACACACAAGTCGCACATCCGCTTCAATCGTCTCATTGCTTCCGACTCGTTCAAAAGTCCGTTCCTGCAAGACACGCAAGAGTTTCACCTGCACGACCGGTGAGATTTCTCCGATTTCATCAAGGAATAAGGTCCCCCGGTTGGCCATTTCGAACCGGCCTCGCCGCTGACGCAGTGCACCCGTGAACGCGCCTTTCTCATGGCCGAAGAGCTCAGCCTCTAGCAGTGTCTCCGGCAAGGCTGCGCAGCTCACCTTGATCAATGGATATCCTCGCCGGGAGCTGTTCTGATGCAACGCATTCGCGACAAGTTCCTTCCCGGTTCCGCTCTCACCGACGATCAACACGGTCGAGTCGGTCTCAGCTACCAACCTGATCTTATCGAGGACGGCACGCATGTGACTGTTCGCCCCTAAGATGCCATTAAAACAAAACTTATCTTCGAGTTGGTGTTTG
>JAAUPT010000265.1 GCA_012032965.1 Nitrospira sp. | reverse complement strand
TCGCTGGAAAAAATGGCTTTAGGTGAGTAATCAGGACCCTATTCTTAAATGTCTGCCTTCGTCCACCTTACCTTCCCAGGCTACGAGCGATCAGCGAAGAGCCAAGGAGCTTCAGCCTTTCGGCGAGTTTCATAGGCCGTGATCGCGCTCTCATGTTGGAGAGTGAGGCCGATTGCATCAAGCCCTCGATACAGACAATCTTTACGAAATGGATCAATCTCGAACCGACACGTGACGTCCTGGGGCGTGGTTACTGTTTGACGATCCAGGTCTACGGTGAGCTGATATCCCTCGGTGTCGACCACTTCATTCAGCAGCACGAGCACCTCCTCCGCTTTCAACACCACCGGGAGGATCCCATTCTGAAAGCAATTGTTATAGAAAATGTCGGCAAAACTTGGAGCGATCAGACAGCGAAAGCCCTGATCCAACAGAGCCCACGGTGCGTGCTCACGCGACGAGCCGCAGCCGAAGTTGTCGCGAGTCAAAAGGATGGTTGCGCCCTGATACCTCGGTTCGTTCAGGAAGAACGAGGGATCAGGAGAACCGTCCGGCAGCTTCCGCCAATCAAAAAATAGGCCCTCACGCAAGCCTGTGCGTTTGATAGTCTTGAGAAACTGCTTCGGAATTACCTGGTCGGTGTCGACGTTCACCCGATCCAATGGAGCGACGAGACCGGTCAATATCGTGAAAGGTTCCATGTTGTGTATTCCCTTATATCGTATGTCGATAGACGAATGTGCTGTGAAGACTCTTGAAGGATCAAGACCAGTGTCTGATATCGACAAAGTGGCCCTCGATCGCCGCAGCGACAGCCATGGCCGGTGACACGAGGTGAGTTCGGCCCCCCGCCCCCTGTCGTCCCTCAAAATTGCGATTGCTAGTAGAGGCGCAGCGCTCACCAGGCTTAAGCACATCGGCGTTCATCGCCAGACACATGCTGCACCCGGCTTCCCGCCACTCAAACCCTGCCTCAAGAAACACGTGATCGAGCCCTTCTGCCTCCGCCTGCTGCTTGATGAGCCCGGAGCCTGGTACCACCATGGCATGCACCGTCTTCGCGACTTTCTTCCCCTTTGCGAAGCTGGCGGCAAGACGGAGGTCCTCGATGCGGGAATTCGTGCATGAACCGATGAATACTCTATCTATTTTAATATCAGTGATGGGCATGTTAGGGGTAAGTCCCATGTAGGCCAACGCCCGTTCGGTGGCGCTTTTTGATTTCTCGTCAACTATCATCCGTGGATCCGGCACATGTTCATCTACACCGCTCACCATGCCCGGGCTTGTACCCCAGCTGACCTGAGGAGCAATGCATTTGGCTTGTAGAGTGACGGTTGCATCATACGTGGCATCAAGATCAGTCTTGAGGTCTCGCCATGCCTGGATGGCCTGTTCAAATTGATCCCCCTTTGGAGCGAGTGGGCGTCCTTTGACGTAAGAAATCGTCTTGTCATCAGGCGAGACTAGGCCGGCACGAGCTCCGCCCTCGATCGACATGTTGCAGAGGGTCATCCGTCCCTCCATGCTGAGCGAGCAAATCGCATCGCCGGTGTACTCAATCACATAGCCGGTTCCACCTGCCGTACCGATCTTCCCTATGATCGCCAGAATAATGTCTTTGGCTGAACAGCGGTCGGAAAGAACCCCATCGACCCGAATCTCCATCGTCTTTGGTCGCTTCTGCACCAAACACTGAGTGGCCAACACGTGTTCGACTTCACTGGTTCCGATTCCAAATGCCAAGGCGCCGAACGCTCCATGGGTGGATGTGTGAGAATCACCGCACACGATCGTGGTGCCGGGAAGGGTGAACCCCTGTTCAGGTCCGATGACGTGAACAATGCCCTGGCGAATGTCGCTCATGTTGAACAAGGGAATCTCAAAATGTTTGCAGTTATCTTCCAGCGTTTGAATCTGGAGAGCGCTGACTTGATCCATAATTCCTAGACGGCGGTCTGTGGTCGGGACATTGTGATCCGGCACAGCGAGAGTCGCCCTAGGTCGCCGCGGGTGCCGTCCAGCGAGGCGCAACCCTTCAAATGCTTGAGGGGAAGTCACTTCATGCACCAACTGGCGATCGATGTAGAGCAATGTCGTCCCATCGGATTCAGCACGAACGACGTGCGAGTCCCAAATCTTATCAAACAATGTTTTGGCGGCCATCACAACTCCTGCGGGTTTTTGTAAGAAGGAGAGTACATTATACAGAGAAGGACCATGCGGTTGACAAGGCGTCTGTGAGCCTTGTCCCGCCTAGCAAGACGTGCTACCACAACGCACATGAGTCTCACACAATGGAACCGACCCCATATCCTACAGTGGAGTCAAAGACTACTGGACAGCTATAGTCATTGGACGGGGGAGGAGCTGATCGAACGGATGGGCGAGGAGACATACCAAGCGCGCACGTTGTTCGAGGCTCCCTTTGTCGTTGTTTCGCATGGGGTAGAGCCCGATCCGATCCTGAATTACGGAAACCAAACGGCGCTAGATCTGTGGGAACTCTCCTGGGCTCAATTCATTACGACGCCATCACGACTTACGGCTGAGCCGGATGACCGCGACGAACGAGGGCGTATGTTGGAGCGGGCAAGGCTGAATGGCTACTTTGATGGATATCGTGGGGTCAGAATTTCTTCAACGGGCCGGCGCTTTCTCGTCGAGCAGGCATTGATCTGGACCGTTATCGATTTAGCTGGAAGACCGATTGGTCAAGCAGCGACTTTCTCACATTGGTCAATGGTACGGTGAGCTAAAAGGGAAAATACACTTCGACTCCTCCATAGCCGCCACTATGGAAAGAGGTGCTATTTTGATACCCGCCTTTGACCAGAAAGAAAACCTTACCGATCGGGACTTCCAAGATTGGTCCTGTCTGTACCGCACGAAATTCTCCATTACCCATTCCGGCAATATCCCATCCGGTGTAGAGGGGACAGCACCCCCGATCGGAACTGTACGTCAGCAATTTCCCTCGCAGACGGCCCCAGAAAAAATTGTCGAGATCGGCATAGGATCCTATCGCATGGAGGCTGCCTTTCTCATGCCAGTACAGCGCTTCAAGTTGACCGAAGACTCCGACCTGATGATCGATTCTCGAGCTTGCATTCAACCGATCTTCCTCGATTCGGCGCAGTTGCGGACCCGCAAGTGCCATGAAAGTCCACCTGCCGAGTGACTGTGAAATCCCAAGGGATGGGACGACAAACTGCACGTTGGCATCCAGCAGTTGACCATTGCTTTTAAAGCTATATCCAAGACTCGCTGTCATCGCCTGCGCAAAAATGGTTGTCCCACCTGACATCAGCAAGATCGGCGTCCGTACGCCAACATAACCAAAATATTGACGCTTATTGTCAATCTGAAATCCGGCGAACACATCACCAGCCTGGGCATGACCCGGTAGGGTCGTCAAGACAAGTGCCGTCAGTAAAAGTGACATATATCGCGCCATCGGTTTTCCCCTTCTGCACGGAGTCAACGCGAAACGGAACAACAGTGTGGAGAACTAATGAGCGATACCAGACCCCAATGGTCATCGCGTTGAGCTTGTCGAAGTTGCTATAGAATAGGGTACACGGCAGATAATCAGGAGAAAAATCAGAAAATAGGACGGCACATCCGTTCTAGGACAATTCTAGAGTGATTCCATCCCGGGTCCTATCATTAGTGAGGATTGTATACGCTTGCGAGTATTGACCAGATGCACGGTCCACTCGAAGGAGTGAGGTCAGGGCATCATTTCCAAGATTCTGGTCTTTCTCTCGGTGGGTAAGTTGGTGAACTAGATTAGATACAAGCGCCTTTCCGACCTGATCTGTTGCTCAAGTGTTATACGATTGCCCTTCTTGACGGATGATCCATCGGACTGAGTCGAGCGAGATAGTGGTCGGTGAATCAAGTCGAGTGAAAAGTATCGCAGGATGGAGGGCTATTCTGGGACACGATATTGCTTACGACTGTCTCCAGTGCCTCTGGTGCAGTTCTCTCCAGTGCTG
>JAAUPT010000264.1 GCA_012032965.1 Nitrospira sp. | reverse complement strand
CAAAGGTCGGAGGCTTGAGCATCCAGGCTTCGATGGTCAGTCCGCCACGCTCGACATCGAACCGCTCCCAGAGCGCCTGGGGATGTGTTTCCAACACCTCGTCCGAGTAGCTGGTGATGCGTGAGGCGCTAGCGTCTGCCAGATTGACGACCACGATCTCGCCGCGCGCATCCGGGCTGTTGAACGCCCGGGCCGCGATGGTCCTGATGCACATGGTGGGTGAGCCGCGCACGATGCAGGACCATCCCCGCTACGACGACGTCGTGGACGAGGCTGATCTGCGGAGGGGAAGAAGAACGGCTCGGAAGGTTTGGGGAAACCAGATCAGCATCTTGGTCGGTGATTTTCTTTATACCAAGGCCATGTGCAATGTCGTCGAGTTTCAGAGCCAGGGAATCAACGAAGTGATCGCTGAAGCCTGCAACAAAATGGCCGAAGGCGAAGTCCTTCAGCTGTACTACAACGGTAACCCCGCGATGCCGGAAGTCGATTACATTAAGATTGTCGAACACAAGACCGCCGGATTGATCGCCGCTGCCTGCCAGATGGGTGCGATTCTAGCCGACGCCACTGAGACCCAACAGCACGCCCTGTTCCGTTTTGGCCAATACCTGGGTATCGCGTTCCAGGTTGCCGACGATACTCTGGATTACATCGCGAATGGGGAATCACTGGGGAAAACGATTGGACAAGACCTTCGGCAGGGCAAAGCCACGTTGCACTCCTTCATCTGCTGCAACATTGCTCAGAGCAGGACCGGCAAATGATCAAAGATCGAATGGAGACTCGAACGCTCAGCACCGCCGACTTGGAACGCATTTTGTTCCTCATGGGGGAGTTCGGGTCGATCACCTATGCCATGGATCGGGCCAAGGCCTATATCGCGGCCGCCAAGCATGAACTCGATCAGTTCGACGATAGTACGCCACGCCGTGCGTTGTCGGTGGCCGCTGATTACATGATCACCGCGACCGGTAAGTGTTTTCCCGCCAACCGGTAGGACGCTGGGCCGTGGATGCGGCGCGGCGTAGAGTGAAAGGACCCCGTCCTCTCCTGTAACCATCAAACAAACCGTCGTCGCTGTCACGACAACGCCAAGAGGTTGTTCATGTCACAGATTTTTCCGTTCCAGGGTATGTTGTACGACCAAGCCATTGTGGGCTCTATCAAGAAGGTCGTGGCTCCGCCGTACGACATTATTGATGCGGTAGGACAACAACAGCTTCATGATCGACATCCTCACAACATCATCCGTATGGAGTTGGGACTGGAACAGACCGGTGATAGCCCTGCTCATAACCGATACACCCGCGCCGCAACGACACTCCAATCTTGGATTACAGATGGGGTCCTCAAGCGTGACAGGCAACCTGCCGTCTACTATCACACGATTGAGTACAGTCCTCCGTATTCAGCACCTGATGCCCCGAGAAAAGTATTACGAGGGTTTCTGGCTTTGGCAAAGCTGGAAGCGCTGGATTCCGGACATATCTATCCACACGAAAACACGCGCGCGGCAGCAAAGACCGATCGGCTGAACCTCATCGAGGCCTGTCGCGCGAACTTCAGTCCGATTTGGTCTCTCTACTCCGATCCGGCTGGCGCCATGATCCGACTGCTCGAAACCGAGACCAAAGATAGACCTGCACACTACGATTTTCAGGACGATGCGGGCTGCCGTGAATGCCTGTGGGCCGTGACTGACGAAGCCGTCTTGAAACAAATGACCGATCTCATGCAAAGCAAGCCGCTCTTCATCGCCGACGGTCACCATCGCTATGAAACGGCGTTGAACTATCAAAAGCTCCGCCGACAACAGCCCGGCTCTCCGACAGAGCTGCAGCCATATGACTCGGTCTTGATGCTGCTGACCCCGCTTGAAGATCCAGGATTGACGGTGCTGCCGACGCATCGGGTGGCAACCACGGCCCTCCCGCCTTCTGATCAGATCGTACAGCTACTCAGGAACATGTTCGACTTCCAAGAGTTTCCCTTCTCCCCGTCAACTCAGGCCCAGGTCCGTCAGCAATTTTTGACCGCCGTGAGAACAGAAGGCCAACACATTCCGGTATTCGGACTAGTTCGACAAGGCGACGACAGATACTTCAAGCTCACGCTGAAGCCGGTCTATCGTCCTTCTATCAAAGCATCGCCTCGGACCAAGCTCGACGTCTCCTTATTGCAACAACTCATTGTGACGAAGCTCTGCCCGACGCAACAGGAACAAGAAGCCATTCTCTATACGAAAGACGATCACGAAGCGCTCGACTGGGTGGCCAAGGGAACAGGAAGCGGAGCCTTGCTGCTAAACGCCACGAAGGTCAGCGAAGTCCAAGCGGTTGCAGCTGCAGGGGAACGGATGCCGCACAAATCCACCTACTTTTACCCGAAGCCGCTCACGGGGCTAGTGCTCAACGTCATGAACGAGTGACTATCGACGGCGTGCGACGTGTCACTGCTGGTGTAGAGAGGTCCGAGTGTGATGGACTCTTCACTGCACGTTGTGCATCCATGACCATCGACCGAGGATTATCGTAATGCAGGCAAAGATTCTTATCGTGGACGACGATGCCGACATCGTCATGATGCTTGAGGACCGGCTTCACGCTTCCGGGTATGACACCATCACGGCCTCGGAAGGGCAGCAGGCACTGGAGCAGATCACACACGAATCCCCCCAGCTGGTCTTACTGGATCTTACCTTGCCCAAGTTGTCGGGCCTCGATGTGCTGAAGCGCCTTTCCCAGATGAAACCGTCGGAGCCCCTTCCAGTCATTGTGATGACCGCACATGGGTCCATTGAAGCCGCGGTGGATGCGATGAAAGAAGGGGCGTACGACTTTCTGACTAAACCGCTTGATCACGAACATCTCCTGATCGTCATCCGCAAAGCCTTGGAGCGTGACTCGCTTCGACGACAAGTCGCCTATCTACGATCTGAGGTCGATGGCCGTTATGCCTCCATCGTCGGGAACAGCGCATCCGTGAGCTCTGTCGTGGAGGCGGCACAACGGGCTGCCAAGTCTGATGCCAGCGTATTGCTCCTCGGAGAAAGCGGAACCGGGAAAGAACTCTTCGCACGATCGATCCATCAATGGAGTCATCGTTCTTCCATGCCACTCATCGTGATTAATTGTGTGGCCTTGACGGAGACGTTGCTCGAAAACGAGCTGTTTGGACACGAACGCGGCGCCTTTACGGGAGCCGATCGCCAGCAGAAGGGAAAATTGGAGATGGCCGACGGCGGCACCGTCTTCCTCGACGAAATCGGCGATATGTCTCTGCCACTGCAGGCCAAGCTGCTCAGAGTTCTGCAAGACCGTGAATTCCAGCGTGTTGGAGGAACCAAGACGTGTCGGTCAACATTCGCATTATCGCCGCCACCAACAGAGACCTCCGGCAAGCCGTGAAGGCGGGACAGTTCCGAGAAGATCTCTACTTTCGGCTGAATGTCGTGACCCTGACGCTGCCACCGCTCCGTGAGCGACAGGGAGACGTCTCAGCCCTTGCACAGTTCTTCCTCGATCGCCACACCAGAGACGCAAAGCGACCCGGTATGACCCTCACTCCGTCCGCGCTCGATGCCTTGGTCCGTTATCCGTGGCCTGGCAATATTCGAGAGTTGGACAATGTGATCGCGCGCGCGGTTGTCTTGAGTCCCAAAGATATGATTGAGCCGAATATGTTGGCGCTGATGGCGGATGACGCCGGCCTCCGCCGACGAGATGACACCCCACTGCCCTATCTGGACTTTCCCTATCACGAATCAATGGAACACCACAGCCGCTACATCATCCATCGCGCGATGGAACGGGCCGAGGGTAACCAAACGAAGGCCGCGGACTCGCTCAAGCTCCAGCGCACCTATCTTGCCAGACTGCTCAAACAACAGAAAGACTAACAAGAACACGCACGCTGACCGACGTGACCCCGCCTTCAGTCATGTGGTACATGTGGCTGTACGGGCTGGCGATCAGCCAGACGAATCAGCCCAGCTTGAGT
>JAAUPT010000016.1 GCA_012032965.1 Nitrospira sp. | reverse complement strand
CAAGGTTGTCGGCCTGAAGGATGCGGCGGATGCGAGCGTAAAGGCCAGGTTTCGCGGACTCAGGGATGCTCAGCGACAGACCTTGATGGAGAGCGAAGAAATCTTTCACATTCACCACTCCGATGAAGAGCGCGATACCGCCGAGCCCGATCTGAACGGCGCGCGACAGGCCAATGACGAGAAACACGTTGAGCCATGCCGCCATGAAGGCAAAGTAGAGCAACCCGCTCACGAGTACGAACGTTCCCGCGATGAGTGCCATCTTCCGCCGATCTTGGAGATTGACCAGCAGCGACAGGAGAAAGAGCAGGACCCACATCGCACAAGGATTGAAGCCATCAAGCAGCCCGATAACGACGGTGAACAACGGAAGGCCCAGATCATGGACACGAAGCGGGCCGAACCATCCTGCCTCGATGCTTTCGACCGATGGATGGGCGGCACCTGAAGCCTCCTGCTCCAGCTTGGCTCGAATCTCGGCACCAGTCGTGTCGGATGAGCGAAATCCGACGATGACCTCCGTGCCGATGAGGAATGTCGGAACACCGATGGTTGTGATGCCCCGGTCCTTCGCCAATGTTGCCAGTCGCTGTCGCGCCGCGTCGTCCTCAGCGATGTCGTAGAGCACAATGTGAAGTGAAGGCTGTTCCTGTCGAAGTTCATCGAGAAAGCTCTTCGCGGCTTCGCAATGGGGGCAGCCTGCGCGCACAAAGACTTCGATGTCCGGAGTAGTTTCCGCAGCCGGAACGTTGGGTGCGCACAAGATCAGCAGAACGAATAGGCAGGAAGTGATCCACCGAAGAGAATTGTTACCGGTTGCTTGCTGAAAGGGCACGGCCCGTATTAACTGGTGATGTTCGGTGGTGATATGGATCTAATATAAGACAGCACATCCAGCATTTGCTCATCCGTCAGCTTACCGCGAAAGCTGTGCATCGGGCTGAATAAGACGCCGTTCGAGATGGCCACGAGCAGTTCCCAATCCGTTTTCGAACGACTGATCTGAGATCGAAGATCGGCTGGTTGGACGATCAAATCTTGGCTGTCCGGCCCACTCCCATCCAGGTTAGCCCCATGGCAACGGAGACACTGTTGTTCATACACACTCTGTCCGGCCTTCGAATCCCCTCGAATCACTTGAGCCAAGACCACAGAGGTCGAGAAGGCGACGAACAATAGGGCGAGAGTCGGCGGCGTCTTCATCTTCGCTCCTTTCACCGTAGAACAAGCACTGGACAGGCCACATGGTGAACGACGGCATGGGACACACTCCCTATGAGGAAGCGAGAAATTCCTTTGCGTCCATGGGAGGTCACGACGACGAGGTCCATAGGCGTCGCCTCCTGTTCGATCACTGACGCAGCATGGCCGGTGGCGACTTTCGTGCTGACTGTGTATCGAGAGTTCAAGAGTTTGCCGGCGGTCGATGCGACCAGTTCCTCCGAATAGCGCTCGGCTCCTTCCCACCATGTTTTGGTTCCCAGTGCATCATAGGGGTCATCCACTCCGATCGGAACGACGACATGGAGGATGCAGAGGTCGGCGGCGTCGGCGAATGGATGCTGCATCAGCCATTTCACGATGTGGTCGGCGTCCTCTCGGCACTCAATCGCGATGAGTACCCGCTGAACTTTGCGTGCCGCGCCTCTGACGATCAGCGTCGGACGTGAGCCATGCAGGAGCACACGATGGGACACGCTCCCGAGAACCACCTCTGAAAGACGGCTTCGTCCACGCACACCGACGACTACAAGGTCGGCGGAAAGATTTTCAGCGCTGTCGAGGATGAGCTGAGCGGGACTGCCGATTTCGTTGATCTTCCTGATTGTCGGGATCTCCGGCGGAGCCATGGCAGCGGCGTGATCCAGAACCTTCTGCCCCGCATCGACCATGGCGTTTCGGAAATCATCGTATCCTTGTACGTTGCCGGCTTGGGCTACGACCGGATGTTGCCAAATCCCTAAATCGACGCCATGAACCAGCGCGACGTCGGTTGGGCGATACAGTTGGCACGTTTGGGTAACCGCTGCAAAAGCCTGATCGGACCAATCAACACCAATAACGACTCTCATGCGATGACCTTTCCCATACACACGTCAAAACAACGGATGTGGTGCAGTGCCGAACGGAAGCACGCCCGGTGATTCACCGAGATTGCCCCGAAGACGCCAAGCGCCCTCTCCGGGGACGAGGTAGTGCACTTCTTCATGCCAACTATCGATGGGGACATACAGGCCGGTGGTCTTCGATCTGGCCCACAGGTGCCCCGTACAGGTGACCTCCAGCACGGCATCCTTCCCCGCTCCGACCTTGGTCATCTTCGTGAAGAGATGGGTGCTGGCGATCTCCTCGTACTCATCAAACAGATCTTTCCAGATCTTGCGAATATCGTCCTTCTTAAACCCGTGGTAGTTGTACTGGGAGGAATAGATGCCCATGACCTTTTCAAGGTCATGGGCTTTGATCGCTTGTTCCGCCTGCTCAAAGGCGTTGACGACAGTGTTGACCGTCGCCTTGTCTACCTCAATCACCGATCCGGACGGAACGACGATTTTCGCCGCTGCGGTGCCGACTCCAACAGCATATGCGATGAGGAACATCAGTGAGACGACGGTTGAACCTGCGCGACCTTGTACGCTCACGTAAGCCTCCTTCGGGAGTTGAGCCACCAACTTGCCGGTATCTTCGTTTTCGTCGTCATGGGTGCTTCGCTTATTGTGACGGTAAACCAGTCTGAGAATGTATCCGCTCTTTCCATTCCAGCTGCGACTCTTCGGCCAGGTTCAAATACTCGACCACATCGTGATCGCTGACCTGGGCAAAGTCGATATAGTGATTCCCTACGGCCCAGAAAGGGTCTGGTGTGGCAAGGACGACTAGGTCATCAACCTGTGCGCGTGCCTCTCGCAGGGTCTCCACTAGGCCAACTGGAATAGCTCCGATCAGGCGGCGCGGTTTGAAATGCCTGATGGACTGGACAGCTGCGAAGAACGTGGAGCCAGTGGCGATACCATCATCAACCAGAATAACGCTGTGGTCAGTAAACGTGGGTAGCTGCCGCCCTTGGCGGTACATGCCCTGCCGTCGAGCGATCTCTCGTTGCTCTGCCTGCACTAACTTCTCGACGTCAGCCCGAGAAAGACCATATGTCGCCATCGCATCAGGATTCAGATAGACCGTCCCTGTTTCACCCACCGCTCCCAAGGCATACTCAAGATTATCCGGTGCCCCCAGCTTTCGGGTGATGAAGACGTCTAGTGGAAGATGTAGTCCAAGACTCAGTTGATAGCCGACGGCGACCCCGCCTCGCGGGAGCGCGATGATGATGGCTGTTGGGTCATCACGGTACTGGATCAGCCGTTCAACGAGCCGACGACCTGCCTCTTCGCGATTCTTGAACGTCACGCCTTTCCCTTCCGATCAGTAAGCTCGCGGCCCTACACGATAAGCCAGCTGGGCACCTCATCGGAGATGGGGTGCCGAAACAAAATACTGTCCCTCCTGAGGTCAACTCACCTTTACTTCAATCGCCTTCGGTTTGGCCTTTTCTGACTTTGGAAGATGGACTTTCAATACGCCATCTTTGTACTCGGCGTTGACCTTGGATCCATCGGCATCCTCAGGAAGAGTAAAGCTCCGCAAAAAGCTGCCATAGGCGCGTTCCACTCGATGGTACTTCTTATCTTTCTCTTCCTTTTCATATTTACGCTCACCGGTGATCATGAGGACATCGTCGTGGACATTTAACTTGATGTCTTCCTTTTTCATTTCAGGGATTTCCGCTTTGATGAGGTATTCCTTCTCATCTTCGGTGATATCCACCAGTGGCGACCATTCAGCGACGGTGATGGCCTCCTTCTTATCGCCGCCGGTCGGTATAGGCGTACGACCGAAGAAGGTCGAGAGGCGTTTTTCCATTTCTTCGACTTCCTTGAACGGATTCCAACGAGATGCTGGTTCCCACCGTGTTAATGCACTCATGACCGCAACCTCCTTCTATTTAAAGTGATGATGGGCTACATGCCCTGCTCCCGACTTGTGCATTGACGGTGCCATGTATGGAAGAGGGGGAGAAGCGACGGGTACCTCTCTGAAAAACCGACAAGTTAGATTCCAATCCAATAGGAAACGGATGGCGGTCTGTAGCATTACGGGGCAGTCGCTCGCGTCAGGTTGTCGCTTCATTCACCATTGATCAGTGTCGACGGAGGTGTGAAGTGGACGAAGGGATCCTTCCAGTGAATCTTATCGTGTAAGTCTGGCTCGTATGAAAAAGGAGGGACCCGTCATGACTGAAACAGTCGCTGGGAAAAGGAGCGGATGGGGTGATCGTTGCCATCGTTGTGGGGGGCTCATGGTTCCCGAACAAGTGTTAGAAATCAGGTCAATGGACTTCCGTTGCGTGAGTTGCGGCGAGCGTATCGATCTGGTGATTCTTGCCCATCGCAAGAAAGATCCGGAATCTATCGAGGCCGAGAAAGTCTCTCCTGGTAAGGGGAAGGCTCGCCTCAACTGAGTACCCCGCATCACCGAGTTTGCTTGTGTCACACCTGCTGAACGGTGTGGCATCTTGCCTCCGTTGATTCTAAAAGGACTGTGGTTATCCAAAGATTGAAGGGAAAGGGTTTGAGCCTAGAGAGGTCGGCCGTCTCAAGTGCCAAGATCTGCTCCTGTGCAGCCAACGGGCAGAAGACGGTGGTTCTGTTTCAGTAGCGAGATCAGAGTTTAAGGGATGCGCCTTCATTCGTCGATGCCACTCGGGACTTCTTCCAAGAGGGGAACGGCTTCTCTACAAATCATCCTGCGAGAGTAGCAAAGATTGACCGTCTCCCGAACAGGCGATCCGGACAATCGATCACCATTCGGCATTTCAAGAACCGCGCAAGGAAATAGCATGGAACACGTTGCCGTTCACTCCTCGCCGGATAGCATCACCACCGATGACGTTACAACGCTGCCAGAATTGTTGCGATGTAGGTGCCAGCGTTCGCCGGAGCGCGAGGCCTACCGGCAATATGAGGCTCATGGGTGGTGCCGATATTCCTGGAGGGAGGTCGAAGAGCGTGTCGCGCGCTGGCAGGCGGCGCTGGCTGGAGAGCATCTTTGTTGGGGAGACCGTGTCGCGGTGCTGCTCAGGAACTGCGTGGACTGGGTCTGTTTTGATCTGGCGGCCCAGTCGCAAGGACTCGCCGTGGTGCCGCTTTATACGGCCGACCATGCAGAGAACACCGCCGATATCCTCGCCGATTCGGGATCGCGCCTCTTGCTGGTCGGCCACCTCGATCAATGGATGGCAGTGGCCAAGCTGCGCACACGATTCCCGCACCTGTCTCACGTGCTGTGCCTGGAGATGCCGTTGACTCAGGTCCGGATACCGGTATCCGGGTCAGCTTCGTCGCGCAGTGGTTGCCGCGCGAGGCCCATCCCCAGATCAATGTGGCCAAGGACCCGCACGCATTAGCGACCATCGTCTATACGTCGGGGACCACGGGCCGCCCGAGAGGCGTCATGCTGTCGCATGCCAATATTCTTTCAAATATCCACGCCGTCGTCAGGCACGAGCCGATTAATCCGGACGATCTCTTTCTGTCGTTTCTCCCGCTGTCCCACGCATTCGAGCGCACCGCCGGGTGCTACCTCCCGATGCTGACGGGCAGTTGCGTTGCCTATGCACGCGAGGTCAGCACACTGGCTGAGGACCTTGCATGATGCGCCCGACCGTTCTCGTGTCCGTGCCACGCATCTATGAACGTACATACGCGCGCCTGCAACAGCAACTGGCGGAACGGGGCGCCCTGGCGCGTGCACTGGTCCGCTGGACGCAGGAGTTGGGTTGGAGGCATTTCCAAGCACGCCATCATCGTGGCACCGCTCCGGGCCGGTGGGCCGGCTTGTTGCGGCCAGTGCTGCAGTACCTGGTAGCCGACAAATTTCTCGCTCATTTCGGCGGTCGGCTACGCCTGGCGGTGTCCGGTGGTGCGCCCTTGTCGGTCACACTCTCTCGGTGCTTGGTTGGCTTGGGGTTGCCTCTGCTGCAGGGCTACGGCCTCACCGAAGCAGCGCCTGTCGTCTCCGTCAACCGGCTGGACGACAATGTGCCGGAGTCGGCTGGCACCCCCCTCCCCGGGATTGAGGTCAGGCTCGGTGAGCAGAATGAATTGCTGGTGCGTGGCCCCAACGTCATGATGGGCTACTGGAACCGGCCTGAGGATACGGCTCAGGTGATCGATGCCGAGGGCTGGTTGCACACGGGTGACCAAGGCCGCATCGAACACGGCCATGTGTTCATCGTCGGGCGTCTCAAGGAGATCATTGTCCTGTCCACCGGCGAGAAAATCACACCCGACAATGTGGAGATGGCGCTCATCGAGGACCCGCTGATCGACCAGGCGATGGTGGTTGGGGAAGGCAAGCCGTATCTGGTTGCGCTCTTGGTGCTGAACACCAAGGCCTGGGGTGCCCTCGCCAAGCGATGGTCGTTGCCGGCGGAGGATTCCGCCGCGCTGGCCGATGAGCGTCTCCAGCAGCATATCGAGAACCTCTGCCGCCGATCTCTGGCCCGCTTCCCCAAGTATGCCCAGGTCCGTCGCTGCTGGGTGACGCTCGAGCCGTGGACCATTGCCAACGGCTTGCTCACGCCCACGCTCAAACTGAAGCGTCCGGCGATCGAGCATCGTTTCGCGGAACACATTCTCAAGCTATACGTTGGGCATCTGTCCCCGGTGTGACGCGGGGCAGAGGCCGTTCAACCGGAGAAGAGCCGTGAAGACAGCGCATGGGCAGACTGAAACCACGCCGGATCCCGAACCTGCCTCCGAGTTGCTCGACATTGTTCGCAGCCTATTCGCTGAGCTCCACCGGCAAACCGGACATGACAGGCACATCACTCTGGACAGCTCACTCGATCAGGAGCTTGGGTTCGACAGCTTGGCGCGAGTAGAACTGATCTTGCGGATCCAGCGTGCATTCGGTATTGACCTGCCGCAGGACATGCTGTCTCGCGCCGAAACGCCCGCGACCTGCTCGAGGCCATCCAGAAGGGGATCCGCGGACCGGTATGTCAGGCGCCGAGACCGTCCGTAGCACCTTTGGAATCGGCGAGAGAGGAAGCAGCCCAGGCCACCACCTTACTCGAAGTCATCGACTGGCATGTGCGCCGGCAACCAGACCGCGTCCAGATTGTCCATCTCAGCGAACAAAGCGAACAGCCCATCACCTGTCGCGATCTGACAGAGGCATCTGAACGGGTAGCCGCAGGTCTGCAACACCGTGGGCTTGAAGCGGGACAAGCAGTGGCCATCATGTTACCGACCTGTCCGGAGTATTTCCCCGTCTATGTGGGCATCCTGCGTGCCGGCGGTATTCCCGTGCCCATTTATCCACCGGCGCACTTGGCCCAAGTGGAAGAACACGTCCGCCGCCATGTCGGCATCTTGTGCAACGCGCAAGCCGTCCTGCTGGTTACGATACCGGAAGCGCGAGCCGTGGCATGGCTGCTGCGGGTTCATGTGCCTTCACTGGGTAAGATGGTGAGCGCGCAGGAACTACTGCAGTCGCGAGACTCCCTCACCCCGGTGCGGGTGGCGGCACAGGATGTGGCGTTTATTCAGTACACCTCCGGCAGCACGGGCGATCCCAAAGGCGTGGTGCTTACCCATGCCAACTTGCTTGCTAACATCCGTGCCATGGGACAGGCGATCGGCCTTCGTCCAGATGATGTCTTTGTGAGCTGGTTGCCTCTCTACCACGATATGGGACTGATCGGCGCGTGGTTGGGCACTCTCTACTTTGGCATTCCACTGGTCGTCATGTCGCCTCTTGCCTTTCTCGCCAGGCCCGTCCGCTGGCTGCAGGCCATCCAGGCCTATCGCGGGACACTCTCGGCGGCCCCCAACTTCGCCTATGAACTGTGTGTCAAGAAGATCGGCGACGAGGAGCTCGTCGGACTTGATCTCAGTTCGTGGCGACTGGCATTCAATGGCGCGGAAATGGTCTGGCCGGAGACGCTGACGCGTTTTGGCAGCCGGTTCGCCCCGTACGGGTTCCACCCCGAAGCTCTCACCCCAGTCTACGGGCTGGCTGAGTGTTCCGTGGGACTGGCCTTTCCGCCATCCGGCCGCGGCCCCCTCATCGATCGTGTCCAGCGAGCCTCCTTCACGCATACGGGCCGCGCGGTCCCCGCCGTGTCCGGCCAGGCCTCTGCACTGTCGTTTGTTTCCTGTGGGCGGCCCTTGCCCGGCCATGAATTGCGCATCGTGGACAGCTCCGGCCGTGAGCTGGATGAACGGCAAGAGGGCCGAGTGGAGTTCAGGGGGCCGTCGACCACGCGCGGCTATTTCAATAACCCTCGGGCCACATCACAGCTGTTCAGGGAAGGGTGGCTTGACAGTGGCGACCGGGGATACATCGCCGCCGGCGAAGTGTTTCTCACGGGACGGGTTAAGGACATTATCATTCGGGGCGGGCGCAACATCTACCCCCACGAAGTGGAGGAGGCGGTGAACAAGATACCGGGGGTCAGAAAGGGCTGCGTCGTCATCTTTGGCAGCGCTGATCAGGACTCGGGAACCGAACGGCTAGTAATTCTCGCCGAAACACGCGAGCGCGGCCAGCGTGAACGACAGCGGCTGCGTGAGGCCATCAACACCGCAGTCGTCGAGGTGTTGGGCGAGCCTGCTGACCAAGTTGTGCTTGCACCGCCGCGGACCGTCCTCAAGACCTCCAGCGGTAAATTGCGCCGCTCCGCCACACGAGCGCTATTCGAGGCAGGATTAGTCGGTGAGCACAGGCGTGCCGGGTGGTGGCAGGTAACCAGTCTCGCGGCGGGTGCATTGATTCCCCAGTTGCAAGGTTGGGCGACAAGGGCAGCGGATGTGGTGTTTGCGGTCTGGGCCTGGTTGGTATTCTGCCTCGTGGTGCCAGTTGTTTGGCTGATTACCATCTTCACCCCGCGCCCTTCCTGGGCCTGGGCAGTCGGACGGGTCGGTGCACGGGTAATACTGTGGTTGACTGGGACGCCATTCACGGTGAGCGGACTGGAGCATGTGCGCGCGGTAAGCCTGTGTGCTGGTGGTCAATCACGCCAGCTACCTCGACGGTATGGTCCTGGTGGCGGCGCTGCCAGAACAGTTTAGCTTTGTCGCTAAATGCGAATTGCGTGATCAATTCATTCCGCGTGTCTATCTCCGGCACTTGGGCACGGAGTTCGTCGAACGCTTTGCCGCCCATGAGAGTGTGCAGGATGCTCGGCGGCTAGAGGTGGCGCTGCGCGCCGGACGTGCGTTGGTCTTCTTCCCAGAGGGCATGTTTACCCGTGTGCCCGGATTACAGCCCTTCCGGATGGGGGCCTTCCTCGTGGCAGCCAACACGGGCATCCCGGTTGTGCCAGTGGCGATCTGCGGCACGCGCGCCATGCTGCGCGATGGCCAATGGTGGCCCCGGCGTGGCGCGATCACAATCACGTTCGGCGCTCCCTTGCTACCTATTGCCGACGCGCGCGACGCCTTTGATGCAGCTGTCAGACTGCGCGATGATGCCCGCGTTCATATTTTGCGCCACTGTGGCGAGCCAGACAGCCAATGAGAATCACATCAGGTATTTATCTCGGCGCCTTAGCAGTGGGTTGCAAAGGTCTGTGGGATGCTGGAATTGCGGGGCGATTCCCATGGGCCACAGATTGCAAACAAGAGTCTGCAGGGTATCCGAACCGGTTAGCATCGATGGAAATGACATGAATGGCCGGACGCTTTCTCATCCGCCATGGTTACTGCAATCGGCGGATCTCTTCGTAATGCGTGGACACGGTCTGATTGAGCGCTTCCCGAAGGTCCTCTCCTTGAGAGCGGCGGTTCGCCACCTTTCGGAGACGTGAGGCGAGTCCGCCATCGCCGAGTGTCGACTCCGCCCACTTCACAAAATCATCTCGACGATCGTGATACTCCAAACTCTCCAAGGGGAGCGTTGGAATCAGACGGCACAGTTCATACAAGCTCGCGGCTTCGATGCCCAAATGAGCGTGCTCGGTACGAAACGCGAATCGTTTGCCGGGTGGGAGCGGGACATCGAGGTATTTATACAGGTGACGGACGTGGGGGACCCGGCGAATTGCGGGGCGCATGCGGACGATGTCGCCCCGCAGAGCAAGGCGCTGCCCATCGGGATCTGATCGAGACTCGCTCCTTGCAAGTTGCACGAGGCACAATGGGTGCGCAGGCTATCCCAGATCGCGCGGTCCGTGATCCGGGTCAACAAGAGATGGTTCAGAGATTCAAGGACCGACCCACTGAGGCGATCGGGACGGTAAGACACAAAGGCCCAGCCTCCGGTGTTCAGAACGGAGCGGAGCAACGTGGTGACCTCGCTCCCTTCAAACAGGAATTCCTGCGCTTCATCCAGGACAATCCAATGGGGACGAAACTTTTGCTCCCGGACCGGTCGCAGGGCACGCAGTAACTCGGCGACATAGGTACTGCGCGAAGTGATCGGATAGCGGCTCATATCAAGGACCAACGATACGCCTCCTTCGTCGAGGAGCGAGACGACGGCGGAAGGCGAGGGAAGGGTCGCTTGGTCACCGCTGACCGAGACAAAACGGGGCAGCACGCGCAGCCCACGAAAGTCTCCTTCGGGATCGATGAGGAGGACTTGATAGTCCTCATGATGGAGTCCTTCCGCAAGCAATCCGACCATCCATGACTTACCAGTTGCCGAATTGCCGAAGACTCCCAAATTAAGGCCGGCGAGCTGTGCCGCAGGGATATGGACGGCTGTGCCGGACTCTGTCTGCCCCAGCAGAATTGGTCGCTCACGTTTGAGTGGGATATCAAGAAATTTGCCGCTCAATGGATACTCTTTGAGGATTTCAAGGACGCCTTGAGGGCCTGGCGCCGTGGCAAGAACATCAGCTGTTTCGATGACGGCGGGAACCGCATCGGCCACCGCGACTGAAACTTCAGCCAACTTCAGCATCGACAGGTCGTTTTCCGCATCTCCGAACGCCGCGAGGTTTCTTGGAGACAGACCGCACATGGCGAGCAGCCGTTCGAGTCCAGAACCCTTCGTTGCTCCAGATGGCAGCACCATGACCGCGCTCTTGTTGTATTCGAGGGAGGTACTGCTGCCGAGTGAGCTCATAAGGCGCCACAGGGCCTGGTCATGGGGTGTCCACGTTGCCGCGATCGCCAAGCCCCGCTCAAAGGGAATTCCTGCGTCTTCCATGGCTTTGAGCAAGCGTGGATCAATTTGCCCGAATGGGAGGTAGGTCTCTCCGCTTACCGTATGCGATAGCACGGCACCGTTTTCCCACACGACTCCGGAGAAAATCTCACCAAGATGGCCCAGTGCGACGGTCTCGAAACGGCGGCCGGTCACGAGGAACAGGACGTGTCCGCTTGCGCGGCATTGCTCCAAGGCTGCTTCAACTTCGGGAGAGACACCCCCGTTTACGGCAAGCGTACCGTCGAAGTCGAACGCCAAGACACGACGATACATACATGTTTCTTCCGGTTTTGAGTTGAGAGAGTGCCGAGTGACATGACTTCCGTGTCCGTAACTCAGGACTCAGGATTCAATACGGTTTCAAGCACCAACGAGCAGACGGTGTGCACTGATTGTTTTCATCGTATGCACGGCATTGTCATATGACACAGCGGGGATGCTCCTTCCTCTTGCAGGAATGACTGTTTGTCTTTTTACGGGTTTGTGAGCCGGAGCATTCGATCGACGACCATTGTGTCTTGCACCAACTTGCTGAAGCTGTGGGCCAGGACTTCGTTGACAACCTCCTCCAGGTCTTCGGGGTCGAACCAGAAGACATCTTCAGATCCCGCGCCGTTCAACGTCATGCGCACGATGCTGTCGTCCGACGAGTTCTTTGCCTGTATGGCCAGCTTGGTCTTCGTCGTCATCTTCGTAAAGCCGACTCGGCTCTTCGCATGGACGAAGAGCTCAAGCAGCTTTCCCGTCAAGACGACATCTGCGCGCTCGGTGCTGCCCTGCTTCACGATGTTCCATCCTTTGGCTGTGAGGTAGTCCGCCAACAGGTGGGCGACCGTGTCGGCCGGTTTGCTTCCGGTGACGTCAAAATAGCTGACGCCTCCCCAGAGATGGGTCCGTGCCCCCAAGCCTGTCTGAAAGCTCCGTCCATCTACAAATTTCACCGATGACCACCTTCAGGGGTTCATCCGGCTTCACGGTC
>JAAUPT010000263.1 GCA_012032965.1 Nitrospira sp. | reverse complement strand
CCACGGTGGCCAAGCGCTTGGGGCAAAGATGGCGGTTGCCAAGCCATGAAGAAATCGTAGCGCCGTCAGCGTATCCAAATCCGTAATAAAGGGATAGAGAAATGGAGGCAACCCAAACGCCACCACGCCGATCCTTAGCAAGACCCGCCTTCCATAGATATCGGAGAGGGCGCCGGAAGGTAGTTTCAGTAACACGCCTGTCAAGGTCGAAACGGACACGATCAGCCCAATGCGCTCCGGACTCGCGCCAAGCGATTCGGCGAACAAGGAGAGTGCGGGCATCCGCACCATGTTGTAACTGATGAAGCAAAAGATGCCGACCGTACAGATCAGCACGAAACTGCGAGAGGTCGTCATGGGAAGGATCTGTGGTGTGGACGCCCCTTCTCAGCGTCTAGGTTGGTGCTCAACGCATTTCTTAGGAATGCCACCTGCGCTTCGGGTAACGGCGGTGGATTCGTTGCCTCAGATAACACCCGCTGAGGATCTTGCCTCATCGCAATACCCAATCGATTGACGGTCTCCACTCCCTTTTGCAATCTGCTTATCACAATCTTGTCGACAAGTGGATGGAGCAGAGACACGACTCCAGCGAGAAACCAATTATCCAATTTGGTGTAGGCCACCAATGTGCTATCCATCGCGTCGTGACTGTTTGGCTCTCTCACGACTCCGGTCCTGAGAAAAATAACGGCTTTTCCTGTCACATGTGGAAGCAGCCGGCTCTCATGCGATCCTTCAAGATAGTAAATACGCGAATCAAGATCTTCGTAGACCAGCTGAACGATGCCCTTATCCCCGCGCCGTCATCTCCCCAGAATGTCCCTGGCCCTCTCGCCTCCGACTCATAACGGCCGAGCTTGAGTCGCCGGATCAAAGCCGCGGTAAACGGAGGGTGATCCAGGAGATACTGATATATCGATTCAGATAGAGCGGCTCGAATAGGCCCTATTTTGCTCTCAGTCGTATGGCTCTGGACGATGGGTTGTAGCTTACACGTCCAGGTAGGATCCACTCGTTCAACAGGAAATGTCAGCCCTGCATGGTCGCGCAAAACGGAACACGATTCTGTCCTGCCCGGCTCCGGAGAGAGGAATAGTCCCATTCCGAATCCGGCGATGACGATTCCAATACTGTGTCGTCGTGTGACCCGCCAAGCGGAACTCATGAGGTGGGTTTTTCAATGACTACGGTGAGATGGACGGGAAAAAGCTGTTGAGGATCCTGTCGCAGCCTGGCCTGCCGCAACAACGTTTCAACCGACGGTGACACAGAGCCACTGAATGAGAGACGTCCATTTGTGACGACCGTGAGCGGCTTGGCGAAGTCGATGAGCTGATCGTTCAAGAACAGGCTGTACCGTTGGACCCGTTCAGCAGTGACCTCAATGCGATTGGTCTCTACGATCGCTGCATCCACCTTGGCATATTCCCGACGCTTAATACGTTCATCTCGCTTGTCGACCAAGTCCTGCGAGAACGCTGCGATGGGGTCAGTCGAGTCGATCCGAATCCAGCTGAACGATTGAAAATGGCTGGCATCGCGCACGACGGTCAGCCGTGTAGGTAACGGCTCGCGGCGCTGGCTATTGAACCAGGCGATAAGATCGGGCAGCTCTTCTTTCGGGAAATAGTGGCCTCCTGCGATGGGATGCTCGCGCTGATGTTCGCGGTACACATGCGGATAACCGAGTGTCTCCAACTCTCGGACGATCGACTGGCTCAGCCTCACCGGCATCACCTGATCTTTCGCTCCATGGATGACATACACCGGCGTATTGCGAAGATTCTCCAGGAACGGCAGTAACACATCATCCAATCCGCTGGCCATTGGTGCAAGGCCGGCAAACAGTGAAGCATGATGCATACCGATCAGCCACGCTCCGATCCCTCCGTTCGACATGCCTGTGAGAAAGACCCGATTTGGATCGATATGGTACTGCCGTCGGACTTCCCGAATCGTTTCCAAGACCAACTCCTCGGCATGCCTAGTAAACCACGCACCGGACGGATAGGTCGGACATGCCAAGAGATAGCCCTCGCCCAACCGCGCTCGCCACCGTTCCAAATACTCCTCACCCGTAAACCCGTACCCATGCAGACACACAATAAGAGCATAGCTCTTCGAAGTCTGATACGATGCGGGAATGAACAACGACAATGGGTAGGTATGCCCACGAACGGTAATCTCTTCACGAGGAAGAATCTCGACGGGTTGACCCTGATACGCGCCTTCCCCCCCGATGATCTGAGAAACCACTTCGACTGACGCCGTGTCATCAGACAAAATAGCCTGCAAGAGACGTTCAGCTTCGTTCGCCTTATCCGTATCGAGAAATCGATAAACGAGCGAAGCAAGACTCTCGTTTGGCTGAACCGACGACTCTGCAAAGCCGAGCGCCCCATACCCTAACAAGGACGCCGACAGGATGATACTCCAGAGCCAGCGGATCACAAATCTCCTTCCACCACAATATCCTGACCGACGGATCGTGTCACCACATGCCGTAACTTGATCGCGCCAGGCAAGCCGTGCTGGCTCGCCTGCAATCACTCCCTTGGCATTTTGGCCACCGAGGAGCAACGGTGCCATATAGAGGCGAACATGATTGACCACCTTAGCCTTCAGCATCGCCGCATTGACCTCCCCTCCTCCTTCGACAAGGAGGGACATGATGCCGCGCCGACCTAGTTTCGTGAGTAACGCGCGCAATGAAACACGATCTTGAAATGCGGGCAATGTGAGGATCTCGATGCCTTTCTTTTGCAGAATCGATCGTCGAGCCGCCGGAGCTGCAGCCGTTGTGGCCAAAATCGTCTTGGCCTTGTCCTGTTGCGCCAGGACCTGTGCCGTGAACGGAGTACGCAGACGACTATCGACGATAATGCGAAGCGGTTGCCGTGAGGTGAACTGCTCGAATCGAGCCCCAGTTCTCGCAGTCAGGGACGGATCGTCAGCCAAAACTGTTCCGATTCCAATCAGAACGGCGTCCACACTACCGCGAAGTTGATGGACTTCTCTTCTGGACGGCTCTCCGCTAATCCATTGAGATTCACCAGAAGCTGTCGCTAGCTGTCCGTCAAGCGTCATACCTGCTTTGAGCATCACATAGGGGCGGCCTGTCCTCATCCAATGGCCGTAGGCTTTGTTTAGTTCCTCCGCCTCTCGTAGGGCAACCCCAGCCGTGACTAAGAGTCCAGCTCGTCGAAGCGCGGCGGCTCCTTTTCCCTTTACGGATGGATTCGGATCCTGCATCGCCATCACCACGCGGCGGACACCAGAGCGAAGAATATCAGGGACACAGGGGGGAGTTCGTTTTTTGAGGTGGCAGCACGGCTCCAGCGTCACATAGAGCGTCGCCCCATTGGCACGGTTCCCTGCCTGCCGGAGCGCGAGAATTTCTGCGTGAGGAGTCCCGGGGCGGAGATGAAACCCTTGGCCGATGATTCGACCTTGGCGAACCACGACGGCTCCAACCATCGGATTCGGACTGGTTCGTTCCCTGGCCCTTCGCCGCAAGACGAAGCGCCAGAGTCATATAGTGGAGATCTCGTGTGCGGTCCGTCACCGTTTCTTGCGGCCGCTTGAAGGCTTCCTAGGCGCAGGCTTGGCGCGCTTCACAGGCTGCGATGCCTTCGTGGTTTTCACCCTCTTTACTCGCACCGTCACGGGTTTCTTGGATGCTGCTGCCTTGGCGTCTGCCTCGGCAATCGCCGCCTGTGCCGCCGCCAACCGCGCAATCGCGACACGGAAGGGAGAACAGCTCACATAATCCAGACCAAGTTGATGGCAAAACTCCACGGAGCTTGGATCCCCGCCGTGTTCGCCGCAGATACCGAGTTTGATCCCCGGGCGTGACGTACGCCCACCAGCAATCGCCGTTTTCATCAACGACCCCACACCTTCCCGGTCAAGCGTAGCAAACGGATCCGCGTCCATGATCTTCACCGTCCGATAGTGGTCGATGAACTTCGCGGCGTCGTCACGGGAGAATCCAAAGGTTGTCTGG
>JAAUPT010000262.1 GCA_012032965.1 Nitrospira sp. | reverse complement strand
TCCAGGTGTCTCGTACCTTCTTCTTCAGGATCCCATCGATATGTCCGCGTATAGTAACGTGAACTTCATGGCCGTTCAGGACGACCGGCCAGGTGGCTTCCAACTCCTCCTCCTGGTGATCGACTCGAAACTTTCCCGTCTGATCGATCCAGGATCGGATATGAGTGTGGAGAGATTCGCCCTTCTTCATCTTCTCGAATACATCAGGATAGAAGGGCAAGGGTCGCTGTCCTGTTCGTAAGTAGTAGATCTTGCGATCGCAAGAATCTGTCCAGCTCCCTCGGAAGTAAGGCAAGCTGACTGTGCTGCGCGCCTCTAGGCGCGCAGCCTTGTCCGTTGCCTTGTAGAGTTCTGTCGCTACTCGGTTATGCTTTCCTGCTTTCACTTCAGCCCCGCAATCAATAGAGGCTTGCCGCTGATGGGATCGAGGAGGTAGCGGTACGTGAGAACCTTCTCATAGAGACACTTGGTCAGCCACACGTCATGGAGGCAGTAGTCGATGACGGCTCCGATCTGCCCTCGTTGCCAACGTACTGGAGCGATGTCCCCGGTCTCTGGCTTCCATTGTCCAGGGAGGTTGGCCCGAGTCACGGCATCAAGGCTCAGTCCTTTGTGAGTCCGCCCACTTGCCATAATCATCTCCTGGAGAATGTCGAAGTGAGGGAGCTGAGTCAGGTCGATTCCGTGGCCCTGGAGCAGGACTTGGGAATCGAAGTTCTTTGAGTTGAAGCCTACCAATACCGTGTCCTTCCCGACAAAAGGAAGGAAGGCTAACAGATTATCTTTTGCGAAGACTCTGTATTGATCTGCGGCAGAGTCGTAAGCACAGACGACCGAAGCTTTCATGCTGGCCTTGTCGTCCCAAGAATCGAGGTATTCGACTCCCTCTATCTTTCCCACAGGGGGCGGTGGCCCCTTCTCCAGTTCCACGTCGAAGACTACGTACCTCATTTCTCCTCCTAGCTAGAAGCCCACAATCGGGACAGGCATAGAGTCTGCGCCTGGGTTCTACCGATAACATTCCTTCGAGGATGAACTCCTCTATAGGTCGGAGTTCACCCCCACAAGGACACCTCATCTCTTCTTACCAGCCTTCTTCTTGGTGGCCTTCGTCGTAGCAGGCTTGGCTATCGTCTTCCGAAGGATCTCTTTGATGGGGAGCACGTCGCTCAGGTTCTCTTCCATCGCTCGGCAGGAGTCCTCGTAGGGCATATGCACAATCAGCCCCATCAGGTCGGTTGCTCCGTCTTCCCATCCATCGAGAGCGATCGCGGAAGCCTTGGGATCGATGGTCACCTTGTACTTGATGGACGACAGGGTATTCGGGTTGCCTGTCCGCTCTACCTCACAGTTGTGTCCCTTCTTCGGGTCGAAGATGCTCCATCCACCCCAGTGCTTCGAGTCTACGTAGTCAGCCAGGAGTTTCACCGCTGACTGTGGAGCGCCCCAGACCACCTGTCGGTTCTCCTCCACGAGGATCAGGTTGAGGTAGTACTGAGCTTTCGCCTGAAGGGTCTTGCCTAGCCCACTCTGGCCGTTGGCAATGCACCAATCAGCTACCGTACAGGCAACGCAGTTCCCGTCTCCGTGGTGGCGCTCGCACGTAATAGCATGGCGCTCTCCATCCAACTCGAACCCCTGTCGCTTACTCCCCTTGGGACGCCAGTGCTGGGCGTGGCCCAACCAAGGGTGATCCTCTGTCCGCCCGTGCAAGGGAGGCAGGATTCGTACCTCATGCGAATTGTTGTACCCCAGATCCTCACTTGACCAGAAGCTACCTCCTCCACCTGTGTTGATGAAGCCATGGGTAGCTGCTCTATCTACCTTTCCCTTAGCCACTGCTCCTCCTGATACCGTGGACAGGTTTCCTTGTGATGCGGTCCACGGTCGAACTCCTCCGCATCACACTTGCAGACGCAATACTTCGCGTGCTGCTGCTGTGCAAACTCTAGTTCCCCGTTGAGAACGATATGGGGACAGCCATCGTCACCAACACGTACCACAACCACGAGAGATGGCGCTTCATTTCACGATGCCGTGGCCTGGACGAAGAGTAACGTAGTGGGTTCGTCTTGGGTCATCTAGTCCATCCGGGGGTAGGGGATACTTGGAACGGCAGTCGCCTGTGTCTTCGTCGGTGATGCCGTTCGATCAATCTCTTTCATCCATTGATCGAGGATCCTTATAGCTAACCTCTCCATCTCACTGGCTGTCCAGTAAGGAGGAGCGTGCATCCAGATCAGGTTGTTGATCTGTAGCTTCATGTACCCACTGCAACTGCCACTTGTCTCTTCCATCATGTTCGTCTTCCTTTCAAGGAACGCTAACCGAATCGACTGCTCCGGCATCGACTCCCCAGTCTTGTCTTTACAGCCGACTCGGTTATACGTTCTCCTCTGGCAACTTTAGCTTCCAACCATGCGTATCTAGCCACTTGTCTGCATCAGCCAGAGTGGTGTCACCAGTAGTAGTTCTCCAAGTTTGCCCAACACTCACCTACTTGCAGATCGACTCGAATAGGTACGTCGATTGTCATCGACCAGCCAAAGGTCTTGACCAGGCCGTCTACGTCTTCCATGACCTCCCGTATCTCTTTGGCGACTTTCTTCCAGCCTCTCTTTGGCACTTGAACCATGATGGAGTCGTGGACATTCAGGATGACAGGTGCAACCGTATTCACCTTAGCCATGGCGAGGAGCGTCAGCTCCGAAGCCATGCTCTGAACTGGGAAGTTGCACGCTTGTCTAACGGCATGGGCGTAGTCAGCTTCGTTTGCCATGGCGGCTAGGTTGAACCTTCGCCTTCGACCAAAGGGAGAGGAGACGTAACCGTCCTGTTTCAGGGTCTCCTCCTGCTCCTTCTGCCATCGTTTGACCGCAGGAAAGGCACGGTGCCAGGCTCGGATGAATCGGAGTGCTGCTTGCTCCGTCATCTGCTCCTTCTCTGCTAGAGCCTTCATTCCCATGCCATAGAACACGCCGAAGTTGACGGTCTTGGCTCGACTCCGTTCCTCTTTGGACGGTTCCCGCCCACAGATCTGTCGAGCTGTTTCCGTGTGCAGGTCAGCTCCACTCCTAAGGAGCTGGAGCATATTCGCATCTCGGGTGAGGTACGCTCCGATGCGTAGCTCGATCTGACTGTAGTCCGCAGCGATGAGGAAATGTTTCGGAACAGCGGTGAAGATTTGTTTGATGGGAGCTGTCGCGTCTCGTGGGATGTTCTGCATATTGGGGCGGCTGGAAGAGAGACGCCCCGTGACGGTGCCAGTAAGGTTGAAGTTGGCATGAACGTGCTCGTCGTGGACACGTTCTGCAATGCCATCGAGATAGGTTGAGATCATCTTCTTCAGACCACGAGTCTCGATGATTGAATCGAGAACGGTTCGGATTGTGCTTCTCGTGGTACCTAAGATATCTGCTATCTCTTCGACTTGTGGGTAGAGCGCTGGGATAGCAGACTTGTCCACACTAGGCACACCCTTAGGGGTTCTCTTCTGAGGAGTGAACCTCATCTCAGAATAGAGGAGAGTTGAGAGCTGCTGAGCACTCGACATGAGAACAGGCGGGTAGGATAGCTTCTCCATTGTGGCTTGGAATCTCTTCTCCAGCCGTTTGACTCTCGCTGCTAATTGTTTCCGTAGCGCGATGACCGACACGGGATCGACGTGGATTCCTCGGTGTTCGATGTCGATGAGAGTACTCAGAACTTGCCTCTGGGATTGGTAGAGCTTCGTGAGTCCATCGGTCTTGATCCCGCTGCTCTGGATGCGGTGAACCCTCCAGGTAATTGCAGCGTCGTAAGCACAGTACTTACGGACCAGCATAGGCTCAAGGGATCCTAATTGGAAGTTTCTTCTAGCCTCAAAAACATCTCGGTCGTAGTCCCCATAGCCCGTCATCTCGTAGGAGAGTACCTTTAGGTTCTTGAGGGTCCGATTCTCATCCAGCAGGTGACACTGAACTAGCGTGTCGTGGGGGGAGAAGTGTAGGTACGTACCCGTAATGGACTTGCAGCCATA
>JAAUPT010000261.1 GCA_012032965.1 Nitrospira sp. | reverse complement strand
GTAGGGAAAGGTAGCGAGGATGCAGATCGTCAAGATACAGATTCCAGCGGCAACCCATGCCAAGATCGCGCCCCATGCTTTAGGCCATTTGATGGTCATGATGTGCCGATCGTGATCCACTCGCGCACGGTCCACGGTGTGGCATCAGGATAGTGAAATGTGACTTCAATTAACACGGCCTTCGGCAGCTTGCTGGCCGTCGGCCATTCGTCGAGCCAGATCCGGTTCTGGTCGTCGTAATACCGAACGTTGAAGGCTTGTACGCGATCGGCCAGTTCCATTTGTTCCAGCGTCTCATCGGTGTCGGTCAGGGTGTAGAGGTTTCTGCGAACGAACCGAATCAACCGATCGCGTTCCCGCGTATAGACGACACGAATGGATTCGCTCTCCTTCATCGCCGAGGTGCTCAAACTCTGACTCATCGCCAGAAATGCGAGCGTGTCGGCCGGTTGCCCTTCCTGTGTTCCGTTCATGCCGACCCACGGGTACGAGAGGGTCCGTTTGCTGAGGGCAATCTCTTCAGCCATGAGACGCAAAATCTTTCTCACGGTTTGTTCTCTCGATACATGTTCTCTTCCGGCCTCGACGGCCTGCGTGGTCGTGAGGAGCGAGCCGAAGACCATGGCCGCGATGGTGCCAAGCAGTGCGACAGCGACCAATACTTCGACCAGCGTAAAACCAGATTGGCCTTTAAAAGGTGAGACGGCCGGCGAAGACATATGTGCTCACCTCTAGGCTTTCCTCACGTTCACTGCGAGGCCAGGTCACTTTGATACGAATTTCGCGAATCAGCTCCAGCGGAGTGGGTGCGATGGTCTGTTTCCACCTATACCCGACCGCTCTCGGTTCGGTGTGGGTGACGGGCTGGGCCCCGAGGGGTACATGCCGAAACTCGCCGACGGTTTCACCGATGGCATACTGCCCCAGCAGTTCCACCTCCACCAACTTCTCTTGGGCCAACAACGTCGCGATTGTCAATTCCGAGGCTCTATCTTGGAGATCCAGATCGAAATTCCTCAGGCCGAGCAGAACTGGCAGTGCAATCGCCAGCAAGGCGATCGCCAGCAGCACTTCAAGGAGCGTGAATCCTGCGTCGTCTGCTTCGGTTCGTGGTCTGCCTTGGAACATGTCGTCCTATTGGAGATTGGGAATCCCGCCTCCCGATGACCCTGCAACACTTGTTTGTGGCCTGGCCTTCAGCAGGGTTTTGACACGGTCAGGGATAAAACGGTTTCGCAGAATGTCGAACCGTTCTTCACTTACTCGAATCCCGCCGGTCAATGAATCGACCGCCAGCCCTAACAGATTGTTCTTTGAGTCCATGAGGTACAACGTGACCGGCTCGATACGCCCATTCGTGAAGAACGATAGACCGACTCGTCCTGACATGTGTTTGTCCTGCCCGATGGATACCTCAGTAAGACGGATGGATTCGGGTAACGAACGAGGGGTTTTCCAGGCCGGATCAAGTGGAAGGCGCTCTTCTTTGCCTTCCACAAGCATCAACCAGTAGAGTCCTCGATCCAAGTCCAGATAGAGCCTTAAGGGTGTCTGCTTCGAGGCGGCGTCTCCTTGCAAGGTTCTGAGAAGACCGATAAGTGTTCTACCGGTGGAGCGTAGGTCTTCTTCGAAACTGATCCGAGGAATCATGATGGCCAGAATTCCTCCAAGAAGAAACAGGACGATCAGCATTTCAAAAATCGTGAAACCAGCCGGAGACCGCCATTGTGACCCTTCACGCGGATTGCTGCTTGCGATATTGGGCCGCCAGAGCCCTGATCGCCATGGATAGTGGGTCAACGTTGCTGGATGGCGTCGGTCCACGGATGTCTTACTCTTTGTCCAGATTCCAATTGGTGATATCGGCGTTCACGCCCTCGCCGCCGACCTCTCCGTCTGTCCCCAGGGAGGTGATTTCGTAGTCGATCTTTTGGTCCCCCCGTTGGACTGGGCTGACATATTTGTAGGGATTGCCCCAGGGATCTTCCGGAAGCTTTGGCAGGTATCCGCCAATTTTCCATTTCTTGGGCACCACACCGACGGCCGGCTTTTCAATGAGCGCTTTGAGACCCTGCTCGGTGGTGGGGTAGATCCCGTTATCCAATTTGTAGAGTTGCAGCGCGCCTTCGATATTGCGTATCTGCACTTTTGCGGCGGTCCGTTTGGCGTCATCGGTCCTGCCCATGATGCGGGGAACAACCAATGCTGCGAGGATGGCTAAAATAGCGACGACCACCATGATTTCAATAAAGGTAAAGCCGGCGAAGATCCTCGGGTCCGCTGCATCAGGCGGGCGCCTACGAGAATGAGTCGGTTCGTTTCCGTCGTCTGTACCGGCTGCTCGCTCCGCTGTTCTGAATCACTCATCATCACTCCCCCTTGTTCATTCAACTGTGTGTGCCGGTTCATGTGTCCACTGTCCTCATCGTATCATTTGGCCCATCTCGAAGATGGGCAAGAGAATCGCGACGACGATGAAGAGCACAATGGCCCCCATCACGAGAATCATGATCGGCTCCATCAAGAGGTCAAGCGGGCAATCACCCGCTCAACCTCGCTGTCGTAAATTTGACTCACGCGGCGCAACATCTCTTCCATTTCCCCGCTTTTCTCACCGACGGCGATCATGTGGGTCACCAGTGCAGGAAATTCTCCGCTCCGCTTCAAGGGATCGGCGATCGTCTCACCTTCGCGGATGTTCTGACGTGCGCCTTCCACCGTTTCTTCGAGCACGCGATTGTTCATGACCCGTTTGGAGACATCCAGCGCGTCGAGCAATTGAACACCGCTCGCCAACATCGTTGACAGGGTGCTCGTGAGTCTGGAAATCGACACCATTCTGGCGACATCGCCGATCAGTGGGAGCCTGAGCGTCACGCGGTCGACGACCATGCGGCCTCGTGCCGTATGGGTAAATCGCCGTATCAGGTACAGACCTCCGATGACCACCCCCACCAGCACCATCCAATAATCGGCCATGAACTCGCTGACCGACATCAACGCGACCGTCGGCCAGGGCAATGCCTGTTTCTGCTGCGCGAACACCTGGGTAATCTTGGGCACGACAAAGGTAATGAGGAAAAACAAGATGATCGTCCCAATGACCAGCATGATGATGGGATAGAGCATCGCATTCGTGACCTTGTTCCTCAGGGCCTGTTGCTTCTCTAAAAACTCCGCGAGCCGGAACAAAATCTGATCAAGTGCTCCGCTAGCTTCGCCCGCGCGTACCATATGGACGTAGATGGAGGAAAAATCCTTCTCATACGATTCCAAGACGACACTCAATGCTCTTCCACCGCGAATTTGTTCCCTGATGTCGGCGAGAAGGGCCTTGATAGGCTTTTTCTGCGCTTGATCCACGAGGACCCCTAGCGCGTCGACCAGAGGGAGCCCGGCGACCAGGAGTGTCGCAAATTGCCTGGTCAGTAATGACAGGTCGGTGGCCGAAAGGACGGAGGATTTCCCGGAGGTGCGCGCGGTCGTGGAACGGCCTTGTTCTTGTGAGCGAGTCGCTCGTTGGCCTTGTTCGACGACATCGGTCGGATACACACCCTCTTTCCTGAGCTTCAGACGCGCAACCTTGACGTTTTCTGCGTCGATGATCCCTGTCGCGGCTCCACCGTCGCTGCGGTACCCTTGGTACTGATAGACCGGCATGATCAACAGGCTCCCGGAGAACGATGGGCAACCCATGGTGTTCGGATGACTCGATAGGTATGAGTGCGGAAACGATGGTGAGAGAAACGCCGGCCATACTAGTCGACGTCGATTTCTTGTTGAGTGATTCGCATGACTTCTGCCAGCGTAGTGTGACCCTGGATGACTCGGTCTGCGCCTTCCTGCTTCAACGTCACCATGCCATTGGCGAGGGCCGCCTGTTTGATGGCGTCGAGTCCGCTTTGCTCCCGATGAGTCGCCTGATTTCGTCGTCGAGCACCATGAGTTCGAAAATGCCGGTTCGTCCGCGATACCCGGTTTGTGAACAGGCTGCACAGCCTGCCCCTCGATAGAGGGTC
>JAAUPT010000015.1 GCA_012032965.1 Nitrospira sp. | reverse complement strand
CGCACGGCCCTGATCGAGGAGGATCCACAACTGGGCGGGACGTGCCTGTTGCGCGGCTGTATTCCCTCCAAAGCCTTGCTTCATGCTGCTCGCTTGCTCACTGACGCAGACGAGGCGGCAGCCTGGGGTATTCATTTCGACAAGCCGCGCGTGGACCTGGAGACGTTTCGTGGCCGCGTACAGGCGATTATCGGTAAACTCACAAAGGGGGTGCGGTCACTGGCAGGCAGCCGGAAGGTCGAGGTCATCCAGGCACGGGCTACGTTTAAAGACCCGACGACCCTTCAACTCTCCGGCCCAAACGCACCGGGCGAACTCTCGTTCGCACATGCAATCCTTGCAGCCGGCTCGCAGCCGGCTATTCCAAAATCGCTGAAGCTCGACGATCCACGCGTCATGGATTCCACGAGTGCGCTTCAGTTGGTGGACATCCCCGCTCGCCTACTGGTCGTCGGTGGAGGCTATATCGGCCTCGAGTTGGGCACCGTCTATCAGGCCCTCGGCTCCCAAGTCACGGTGGTCGAGGCACTACCACGCCTGTTGAACAGCGTCGATGCAGATCTTGTGCGACCGCTCAATCAGCGGATGCAACGCCGCTTCAAGGCCATCAAGTTGAATACCACCGTGGAACAGTTGGAGGCGCGGAAGGACGGTCTGGTTGCGACCTTCACAGACTCTCAAGGAACCGGCACCGAGACCTTTGATCGCGTGCTCGTTGCCGTGGGACGTAAACCCAGTACCGGCCAGCTTGGGCTGGAACACACCAAGATCGCGCTCACACCGAACGGCTTCATCCAGGTCGATCGGCAGATGCGCACGACCGAACCGAACATCTTTGCGATCGGTGACATAGTGGGCGAACCGATGCTCGCCCACAAGGCCACGCACGAAGGGCTAGTCGCTGCTCGAGTCATCGCCGGAAAACAGACAGCCTTCGATGCCGCAGCGATCCCGGCCGTCGTCTTCACCGACCCTGAAATCGCCTGGTGCGGGCTGACAGAAGACGCGGCCAAAACCTCGGGGCAAGCCGTGAAGGTCGTGCGGTTTCCCTGGGCCGCCTCGGGACGGGCGACGACGTTAGGCCGCAACGAAGGTCTCACCAAGCTCGTGCTCGATCCAGAATCCGGACGCGTGCTCGGTATGGGGCTTTGCGGTATCGGCGCAGGTGAGTTGATCGCCGAAGGAGTCCTAGCCATCGAAATGGGCGCAGTCGCGGAAGACCTCGTGGCCTCCATCCATCCACATCCGACGTTGAGCGAAACGGTCATGGAAGCGGCTGAATCGTTCCACGGCTCGCCAACGCACCTCTTCATCCCCAAGCGGTCATGAGGTGCCGACGCTCCGCTTGCTCGATCTGACACTCCCCCTTCCTGTCGAGAATCTTGCGCTCGATGAAGCGTTACTGGAGGAATTGGATGAGCGGGGTGGAGACCCTGTGCTTCGCTTTTGGGAAAGCGACCGTCACTTCGTCGTGTTAGGCCGCGCTTCTTGTGTGGCCGATGATGTCGACCTGATGGCCTGCCACGAAGACGGCCTGCCTATCCTTCGACGAGTGAGCGGCGGAGGAACCGTCTTGCAAGGACCAGGTTGCCTCTCGTATGCCTTGGTGCTGCCGCTCGATTGGCATCCAGACCTCGCGAATATTCGCACCACCAATCGATTTATCCTGGAACGAATAGCTACGGTACTTCGCCGGTGGGAGCCGACCACGGTCTTCCGGGGTATCAGCGACCTCGCAATCGGCGACAGGAAAATTTCCGGCAACGCGCAACGACGAACCGGAAAAGCGCTGCTCTTTCACGGAACGATTCTGCATGGCATGGGCGCCGATCTCGTCGCACGGTACCTCAAGCACCCATCGCGACAACCGGATTACCGTTCGGACCGACCTCACCAGGCGTTTCTCGGAACGATCAACGCTCCACCGCAGGCCATCAAGCATGCGATTGCCGCCGCATGGAACGCGGAGACAATGGACACCGGCTGGCCCAGAGCCCGCATGCCCCACACCATCGCGACGATCCTCGCCCGAATCCGAGGAGAACCGTACTAGAGGAGAATATTGCCCCCATAAACAAATGTGGCAGCGCTGGCGGGTTTCTAGCGGATCAGCCGAGAGGATGTTTCCAGCGTAGGCTCTTGAAGCGGGCATAGTCCCGGTCGGTCGTGATCCACTCAGCACCTGTCTCGATGGCGAGAGCGGCCAGGTAGGTATCGGGAATGAGGTTCCCCTTGGCGTTCACCTCTTGGCACAAACGTTGGAAGATATCCCAGTGTCGTTCGCCCGGCGCAAGCGTCACGGCATTCGGGTGATTTCGCAGCAATGAGACAAATTGCATGGCGAGCGGCAGCGGAGTGGGATCGCCGAAACCCGCGGGTGGGTCACCACTCGGAGAAATCCGCTCAGCACCAGATCGCATATGCCGAACGCCCTGTCAGAATCGAGGAGTCTCTCTAACCAGTTCTGGTAATCCGAGTGGCGGGCCGAATCGTGCCGGTGCGCATAGACGAGGACATTAACGTCGGGCAGTATCAACAGATGACTCCATCACATCAAGCAGAGACGCGGTATCGTCGATATCCACTCCAGGGAGCGGCCCCTTCTTCCCATATGTCGGCAAGATCACTCGTCCGGACCGCCGTGAGCGACGGCGTCTTGCCAGACTCTCACGCAGCGTATCCTCAATGAGGGCAGTCACCGTAGAGTGGGATGCGGCCGCGAGTTTCTTGATCTGCGCTATAAGGTCATCAGGCAGATTAATCGTCGTTCTCATGCATCAAATCATATCTATTGCTCATATTGATGTCAATGTCCTATTTTTATCAGATAGTCGTCACCGAGTTGCAACCCAGATCGGCCACGACGCCCATCGTGCCGGTCTGATGTAACAAACGCCCTGTCGATTTTAGCAATCTCCGACGACTATGTTATGTCACAGGAGGTGGCCATGAAATACCTGCTGTTGGTGCACCATACCGAAGAGACCTTTAACAAGATCCCCGAAGGCAAACGGAATGACATGCTGACGGTTGAAGTACGACCACTAATCGAGGTCTCCGGATTACCAAGTGAAGAGCGAAGCCGCGCCTAGCAATAAAGGAGCGTTCCATGAGCACAATTCGAGTCCTGGTTGGAACAAAGAAAGGGGCGTTCATCTGACAGCAGACGGCAAGCAGAAACGATGGAAGATTGATGGTCCTCACTTCGGTGGATGGGAGGTCTACCACCTCAAGGGCTCGCCTGTTGATCCTGATCGGATTTACGCCTCGCAAACGAGCAGTTGGTTCGGCCAGGTCATCCAGCGATCGGATGACGGCGGCAACACCTGGAATCCGCCCGGGACAAAACCGGAAGACCTCATGGGGCCGGACGGCATGCCGAAGGCTGAAAGCAATATGTTTCTGTATGACAGCTCCACCGAAACGGGTCAGCCACTAACCACACACCAGCATTACGATGGCTCACAGCGTCCGTGGGAATTCAAACGCGTGTGGCATCTCGAACCGTCGTTGACCGATCCGGATACAGTCTATGCCGGTGTGGAAGATGCGGCAATCTTCAAATCCACCGACGGTGGCAAGAGTTGGAACGAGTTGGCTGGGCTGCGGAATGCGAAAGGACACCTGTGGCAACCGGGCGCAGGCGGGATGTGCCTACATACCATCTTGCTGAATACTGGACAGCCGGACCGCATGTTCGTCGCCATCTCAGCAGCCGGCTCATTTCGTAGTGACGATGCCGGGCAGACATGGTGGCCCACCAACAAGGGACTCCTGTCGAAGTACGAGTTGCCCGATCCGGATGCGGAAGTCGGCCACTGTGTGCATTGCATCACGATGCATCCATCACGCCCAGAGGTCCTCTTCATGCAGAAACACTGGGACGTGCTGCGTAGCGACAACGGAGGAGAATCCTGGCAGGAAATCAGCGGCAACTTACCGAGCGATTTCGGATTTCCCATCGCGGTGCATGCGCATGAACCGAACACGGTCTACGTGGTCCCCATCAAAAGCGACTCCGAACACTATCCGCCTGATGGCAAGCTGCGTGTGTATCGTAGTACGGTGGGCGGACACGAATGGGAGGCCCTGACCAGGGGGCTCCCTCAGCAAGATTGCTACGTCAACGTCCTGCGCGATGCCATGGCCGTCGATCAACTGGATCCCTGCGGCGTGTACTTCGGCACAACTGGTGGTCAAGTCTATGGCTCAGCCAACAGCGGAGATAGTTGGACACCGATTGTACGGGATCTGCCGGCAGTCTTATCAGTGGAGGTTCAGACCTTGCCATGATTCGCGTCGTGCTCCCACAACATTTACGAACGTTGGCACGCATAGATGGCGAGGTCACGCTGGACCCTGTGAGTCCAGCGACCATCGACTCCGTCCTCGATTCATTGGAGGTTCGTTATCCCACGCTACGAGGAACGATCCGTGATCATGTCACCAAGCGACGCCGGCCGTTCATCCGGTTCTTCGCGTGCGAACAGGATTTGTCGCACCTATCAGCGGATGCTCCCCTTCCAGACACGGTCGTGGGCGGAACCGAACCATTGTTGATCGTGGGAGCCATGGCTGGGGGCTGATCATCTAAGGTCGAAACATTTGCTCAAGACACTTTTGACTTCCATCGAACCACGTTAACCATAAGGAGGCCATCATGCGTTTTATGATTCTTGTCATGAGCACGTTGTGCATCACGTTGAGCGTTTCGCCCGTTCTGGCCAAGGACAAGAAATCGGAGAAGCCGATGGATCCTCAGGCCATGATGGAACTGTGGAAGCAGGCCGCCACGCCGGGCGAACCGCACAAGCTGTTTGCGACGCTGGCCGGCAGCTGGACGACCACCACCAAGGAGTGGATGGAGCCAGGCAAGCCCCCGACGGAATCCACCGGCACCGCGGAGATGAAGATGTTACTGGATGGGCGGTTTCTCTACCAGGAGTACAACTCCCACATGATGGGACAGCCCTTCTTGGGAGTCGGCATTGACGGGTACGACAATCTGACCAAGAAATATGTCACCGCCTGGATTGATACGATGGGCACGGGCATCTTCTTCATGGAAGGAACGGCCAGCGCCGACGGCAAGACCATCGCCCTGAAAGGTTCCCATCCAGAGCCGGGCGGAGGAAAGATGTCACATCGCGCGGTCTGGAAGATCATCGATCAGAACAACCAGACCTTCGACATGTACGGCACGCACCATGGACAAAAGGAAATGAAGGTGCTGGAGATCACGTATACCCGAAAAGAATAGGCAACGCTGATTGGTTGATGGCTTCCATGGTCGGAAGCCATCAACCAACCTGTTGCACTCCTTGCTCTTACTCCATCACCGTCTATCATCAGCTCCTCTTCGGTGTTCGTGTGACCTGTTCCACAATAGAACAGTCGCAAATTGCCGGTAGCATCACATGACTTCATGTGGTAGCGTAACCAGTAATCCACCAACATAGTCTGGAGCCGATCGCCCACACTCGCGCATTCGTCCCGCGACTCTTTCCAGTCTATGCACGAACCACTGCTTCCAGGAGGTGCCCCCATGAGACGTCCGCGTATCGTGCTTCAGACACTGTGTGGTTGCTGCACAATTCTCATCCTCTCAGCTGCCTGTGCCGCAGCGGGAGACCAAAAGAAAGGAGCATCACCCATGACCGTCTCGAACGGAAAACAAGTCTCGTTGGAATACACCCTCAAGCTCGAGGATCAGTCCGTCGTCGATTCAAACGTCGGCGGGGAGCCGTTGAAAGTCACCCAGGGCAGTCATCAACTCATTCCCGGGGTCGAGAAACAGCTCGAAGGAATGGCCGTTGGCGAGAAAAAGCAGTTCACGGTCGCCCCGGCAGAGGGTTATGGCACTGTCGATCCGAAGGCGTTCCAGGAGATTGAGAAAAAGGCCGTGCCACCTGATTCACACAAGGTAGGAGCACGGCTAGAAGGGAAAACACCCGACGGGAAAAAAGTCTTTCCGCGCATTTCCGAAGTGAAGAACGACACGGTTGTACTCGACTTCAACCATCCACTCGCCGGCAAGACATTGCATTTCGATGTGCAAGTCTTGGATGTCGCGCAAGCCTCGTCGAAGTAATTCTGCTCTCCTGGTGCGGGGCGCTGAGCGCCCCGCACGCGAACTCAGAACAATGCGTGTGGTCTACCTGTTTGGCCACCGCCCAGTCGAGAGGACATCCCCACTGACCACTCCAGAGATCCTCAAACCTACCGTTGGCACGCCGGCTTGATCAGCTCTGTATACATACAATTGAAATCAATCTCGTTCCCCTGACTATCTTTCTTCAGGCCAAACGGCATGTCGGTAAAGGCATGAGCTTTCATGAACGCTTCCTTCCAATATGCTCGGTCAGGCTTGGTTCTTCACGATACCGTGTGCGGCTTGTCATCCGGCTCTTTTTTCTCTTTCGCCACCTGCGTCATGTAGGTCTCAACTTCTTCTCGGCTCAGCTCCTCGACGCGCGCGGCGAAGGCCGGATAGGCCAGCACATGGGTCATGTTGCTGTAGGGCCCGCTGAGCTGGAAGAACTGCCAGCCTTCGCTCTTGAGCGCCTCGACAGTACGCCGGTAGTGACGCCAGCGCTCGCCATAGTGAAAGAACTCTTCCACTGCCGCGCTCAATGCCACCACGAGGCTGACGATAACGGTGAGTGTTTTGATCAGATGAGCGCCGGCACTATCTCCGACGTTCCAACTGACCAGTGCCGGCACGATCACCCCGCCGATGATTGTCGTGAGCCGCAGAACGTTATGCCGTAACACGGAGTTCCACGCCTTCTCATCCATCCAAATCACCTGTTCAAGCCACCGCGCCCGGAGAAACTGCTTGTTCAGATCCGGCAACTCCAGCGCCTCAATGAGCACCCCCATTTCAGCCCGCATCTGTTCATGATCTTTCGGTTTCTTCAGCATGGTCGCCTCACAACATACGTTTGAACCATTCCATCCATCCTATCTCTATTCCTGCGAAAGCAATGACAATGCCTGACCACGCGGTTTCACGAAACAGCCATATACACTATCCAAACTCGTGAACGCACAGTGAAAGGATCTGTTCTGTATGGAATGAAGGCACCAGCGATGAAGAGGTGTCGCCATGGCGAGGTATCGAACCAGATACGATCTGTATCCGTACAGATACCATAGGCAGGAGGAATGGGGAAATGAGGACTTCTGTGTCTGTGGGGATATGAGGCATTCACGCAGGCGTTTCTTGTCCTCCTCTTGCCATCGATGTAAGATGGGACCAGTCCTTGAAGAACCTATGAAAGCTGTGACGTACACCATCAGCCTTGAGCAGCGTGAAGCGTTATTCACTCAGCTTCCTGTTGAACTTGGCCAAGAGTCGGGCATACGGTTCGCCTATCTCTATGGGTCCGTGCTCGAATCAGACCGGGTCCATGATGTGGACATTGGACTCTTTCTTGATGACACAGTCGTTGCTCAGCAGGCACAGATCGTGGAAACTCTTTCTGCGAAACTTACTGCGGCGGTCAGGCTACCAGTCGATGTTCGGGTGATCAATGACGCACCACTCTCGTTTCTTTACCACGTCTTGCGAGGACGACTCCTGCTCTGTCGAGACGAAGGTTTCTTGACCGACATGCTCGAGGATGTGGCACGGCGGTACCTCGATCTGGCTCCGCTCCTCCGCAGCAGCACGAAGGATGCTTTCGCCGCATGACCCTCAATCCGGACTTCATCCGGGCTCGTTGTGCTGAAATCGATACGTCGTTGAGCCGGCTCGAAGAGCTGCGTCGTCTGCCTCGCGAGACATTCCTCTCAAGCCAAGATATGCTCGATGTCGCCTGTTATTGATTACTCATCGCCATTGAGGCTGCGTTGGCGATCTGCTTTCATGTCTCTGCGAAGCGACTGAATTATGTGCCCGAAGAGTATGCAGGCTGTTTCAGTTCACTTGAGAAGGCCGGAATCATTCCCACAGAACTTTCGGGCCGACTTCAGCAGATGGCGCGCTTCCGAAACTTGTTGGTTCATGTCTACTGGAAGATCGACTATGTGCAGGTCTACGAGATCATTTCAACACGCCTTGCTGATCTGCGTGTATTTCGCACCACCATGGTCGAGCTGATCTAACCCTGCGCAAGACAGTGCTTACTACATCAGTGCCTGCCTCCCACCCCCATACCGAAACGGCTTTTTGGCTCTACCTTGCCCTTCTCACCACCAGAATCCCATCCCGGATCGTGACCAGCACGGCTCTCACGCGCGGATCGTTTGACACCACTCGATTAAGTTCCTGAATCGCGGCAGTGGATTCGTCCGGAGCCGGATGTTTCAAGACCTCGCCGCTCCACAGCACGTTGTCGATTAGGATCACACCGTTCGGTGCGAGCAGGTCGAGCGCACGCTGGTAGTAATTGAAATAATTGACCTTGTCTGCATCAATAAAAATCAGATCGAAGGGGCCAGCAAGTGTTCTCATCGTGTCGAGCGCGGAACCCATGCGAATGCTGATCTTGCTGCCAACTGGCGTCTGCGCAAAATAGCGTCGGGCCACCGCCGATGACTTTTCATTGATCTCGCAGGTAATTACAGTTCCGTCCGACGGCAGGGCCTCGGCAAAGCAGAGCGCGCTGTAGCCGGTGAACATCCCGATTTCCAATACGCGCTTCGCGCCGACCAATTGCGTCATCATTTTCAGAAACGCCCCTTCGAGCGGACCAACCAGCATTTGAGGATATTCCATCGTTCGTTGAGTCTCTTCGCGAAGAGCTCGGCACACAGCGGACTCGGGCATGGAATGGGCTTCGGCATAGGCTTCGATCTCTGGCGGGATCAGGTGGTGCATTTGGCTCCTTTCAGTAATTTGAAAAAGACTGCGGTCGTTGCGTACACTGCGCAAGACGAGCCACGTTCAAATGAGTTGTAGTATAGCGGAGGAGACCGACTTGAAAACACTCAGCACGCTAGAACCCCTCACCACCAAACTCCTGGAAATTCAGCGCATCAATAGTGCCGCTTCAATCCTCTCTTGGGATCAGGAAACCTACATGCCGGCCGGCGGAGGCGAAGCGCGAGCAGAGCAGATTGCGGTGCTCCAAGGCATCGCCCATGAGAAGCTTGTCTCGGAGGACGTGCCGAGCGCTCTTGTCGCAATGGATCGACCCAGCCACCGGCCAGGCAGCCGACAAGGCCGGTGACACATGGGATGAGCCGTCGCGATCACTCCTGCGTGAGACCTGGCGGGATTTCAGCCGAGCGAAGAAACTGCCGTCGGATTTCGTCGTGAAGCTGAGCCGTGAATGTTCGCTTGCCCAGCAAGTGTGGGCCGAAGCAAGAAGCGCAAAACAAGTTCGCGATGTTCCTGCCAAACCTCCGGACCGTGCTCGAGCTCAAACGTGAAGAAGCTCAACTACCTCGGCTATCACGAGTCCCCTACAACGCCCTCTTGGATGTCTATGAGCCTGGCGCAACAATCGCTGGGCTCAAACCGGTGTTTGCGGCGCTCAAGGCCCGCCTTGGTGCCGTTGCTGAAAGAATCACGGAGAGCCGCGTCAGATTGACGACAGTATCTTGCATCACTCGTACGACCAGACTCGGCAGCTGGAATTCGGCCGCCTCGTGTTGACGGCCATGGGGTATGACTTCGAGCGCGGTCGTCTAGATCTGTCGGCTCACCCGTTTACCACTTCGTTCCACCCGACGGATGTGCGCGTGACAACCCGTGTCCATGAGCATGAGCTGCAATCCTGTCTCTTCAGCTGCATTCATGAAGGCGGGCACGGATTGTACGACCAGGGACTCGATCAACAGCATTTCGGTACCCCGTTGGGCGATTCGGTTTCGCTCGGTATTCATGAGAGCCAATCTCGCCTCTGGGAAAATTGCGTCGGACGTTCCCGACCCTTTTGGCGTTTCTTCTATCCGGTCTTGCAGCAGACCTTTCATGATCAGCTCCGTGGCGTGGATGTCGAACAGTTCTACGCCGCCATCAATCGTGTGAAACCGTCGCTGATTCGTGTGGAAGCCGACGAGCTGACCTACAATCTTCATATCATGCTACGGTTTGAAATCGAGCAGGACCTGATCGAAGGCAAGACCCAGCCCGAAGATCTACCCGCGATCTGGAATCGGAAGATGGAGGAATATCTCGGCATCGTTCCCTCAACGGACGCGGAGGGGGTCTTACAGGACGTGCACTGGTCGTTTGGGTCGTTCGGCTACTTCCCGACCTATACGTTGGGCAATCTGTACTCGGTCCAATTTTTCGAGCAGGCCAAGCTGGAGATTCCACAGTTGGAGGATGCGATCGCCGCGGGTCAACTGATGGGCTTGCGCCGATGGCTTGAGCAAAAGATCCATCGTTGGGGCCGCATGTTTACACCGACCCATCTCGCAGAGCGCGTGACAGGCTCTACGATCAACCCCGAGCCCTTCCTGAAGTATGTGGAACGGAAGTACGGCGAGCTCTACCAGCTCTGAGACTCAACCGCGGGGCGACTATCATAGCCCAGCGCCGCATTGAGTTTTGGGAGTGTGACTGGGGTCAGGGTAAACTCAGCCTGGACGTCGATCCGATGCGGCACCAACAGCGTGGTGTGGAAGACGATATCCCGAATCGGAATCTTCAGGTCAGGATCTTGCGGAGTACTGAGCTGGACCGCTTCCACAGATGCCGTGATGGCACCCGTATCCTGTGGACCATAGACGGCAACGACGGCATCAAGAATGTCTTTGACTTTTTCATTGGCCTCCACCCCTTCGACTGCACGCAGGAGTAAGGGGATTGCTTCCTCTTTGGCTTGATCCGAGACCGTGAAATTTTCGATCCGCCCTTTTCGGCGAAGGGATGTCAGGTCGTTGTCGAGATCTTTACTGAAAGCCCCATAGGCGAACCGGAAAAATTCAAAATGAAATGCTTTGAGTCCTTTGGCAAAGGTTTGGAGCTCGCACAAAAAGATGAGCTGCTGCAACTTCACATCGCTCAGTTGACCATAGGGCTCCGTCAGCTGCAGCACGTACAGGAGGAGGGCTCGGTCGACGGTAATGTGGCTGGGTAGTCGCAATGGCTCCTCACGAAATAACCGTGAAGATTTTACTATAGACAACGGCTACCGCAACCGTCAAAGTCTCCCAATCTCGACAGTTCGTAAAAACACGCTTGACCGGCTCTTCGGTTTCGTCTTTAATCCCGACCACGGAGGCTCAGCCCACTCGCAATGTCGAAACATGCCAAAGAAATGGGAATCCTCAAGGAGCATCTTGGAAAGCACCAGCTGAAGTTTACTCGCCAGCGTGAATTGATCCTCGACGCATTTCTGAAACAAGAACATATCACGGCTGAGGAGATGTACCACCAACTAGCTCGGAAAGACCCTCATTTGGGGCTGGCAACCATTTACCGAACGCTTAACCTCTTTTGTGAAGCAGGTCTCGCACAAGCCCGGCATTTCGGGACTCAGACACAGTACGACAATGTTTCGCACAAGGGCCACCACGATCATCTCATCTGCACCGGTTGCGGGAAAATCGTCGAATTCGAGAACTGCGATATCGAGCGCCTTCAAGAGGAGGTCGCAACACGGAACGGCTTCACGATCCAAACCCACCGCCTCGAACTCTACGGACTCTGCTCTCGCTGCCGCCATTGACCCCCTGCAGGTCTTTCTGGTATTCTTTTTGAGACGGGTTATCAATTTCAACAGTCCTCCATTTTACGATACAGGATTTTCATGCACACACTACGCCCGCTTTGCACGATTGGTGTCCTCGCACGATTCGCTTTTACCATCTGTCTGGTTTCGATCTTGTGGCTCACACCTTCTACCGATGTCTCTGCCGCCGATAAGTTGACTGTTTATTCTGGACGAGCTGAACGATTGATCAAACCGGTCCTGGACGCGTTCACCGCGAAGACCGGCATTCAAATCGACCTGCTTTCCTCCGGCACGACCGAGCTCGTGAACCGGATGAAGGCCGAAGGTGACCGCAGTCCAGCTGATGTGTTTATCACCAATGATGCCGGCAGCCTGGAAATCGCCCGCACCGCAGGGCTTCTTCGCCCCGTGAGCATGCGAGAGGTTGAACGGGCTATTCCATCGCAATTTCGTGCGGCGGATAGTAGTTGGATCGGCTTATCCGGCAGATTTTGGATCATCGTGTACAACACCACCATGGTGAAGCCCGATCAGATTACGTCGTTGGTAGACCTGGCTGATCCAGCCTGGAAGGACAAAGTGGCGATTCCGAACGCCGGTA
>JAAUPT010000260.1 GCA_012032965.1 Nitrospira sp. | reverse complement strand
TCTTCGGCGGTCTCTTCAGTGCGTACGCGATTTTCTATTCTCAAAGTGCCACGTTCACCGGCACGGCGATCTTCTTTGCCCTGCTCATCATGCTCTTAGTCACCAACGAGTTTTTGCGCGACCGATTATCCAATCTTCGAATATTGGTCGGTTTGTACGCAGTGGTCAGTTTCGCGTTTTTTACCTTCTTTGTGCCTGTAATCACCGGTTTCATAAATGCGGCGATCTTCTTGCTCGGCGCTCTGTTGAGTCTGGGTGTGACGCTGTATCTGGTTCAACTGGTCTATCGTAATAGTCCCGATCAGTCGGGACGACAACCATTCGCTGTGATGGCTCCTGCCATGGCGCTAATCGCTGTGCTGGTCGGATTCTATTTCCTGAACTGGATCCCGCCGGTGCCGCTTTCGCTCAAGTTCGGCGGAATCTATCACGAGGTCAAACGGACTGGTAACCAATTTGAATTGTCCTTTGAAAAGCAGTGGTATCAGTTTTGGAAGCGTGCCAACACGACCTTTCCAGCAGACGAACCGATCTATTGTTTCACGGCCGTGTTCGCGCCGGTTGATCTCAACACAACTATCTACCACCACTGGTATTTCCGTCCGAATGATGCGAGGCCCGTTCATGCATGCGGATCGAATCCCAATCAAGATTTCTGGTGGGGCGCGAAGGCGGCTATCGCGCCTATAGCTTCAAGCAGGGGGCTTGATTCAGGCGACTGGCGGGTCGACGTCGAGGCCGAAGATGGGCGTATCATCGGACGGGTTGCAGTGACGGTCATGAGCCAGACTGAAGAACAGCAGAGGCTCACGACCGTATCTTATTAAATGCCAACTACTGGCACGACTTGCGGCAATCTTTCAAGGAGGGTACAGTCCTAGCGGTATGAGCAAGCGAACTCTTTCTCCTTGCCCCTCCAGCCCAAACTGTGTGTCAACTCAGGCAACAGACGAGGGGCATACCATTACGCCGTTTCGCTATAAGAAGCCTCGCGCTGAAGCGAAGGAGGCCTTGAAGGCGGCCATTGCGACCTTGCCTCGCACTAAACTCGTTGAAGAAGACGAGTCCTACCTACATTATGAATTCACCTCCCTGCTCCTTCGGTTCGTCGATGATGTTGAATTTGTCTTCGACGACGACACGAAGACCGTTCACTTCCGCTCTGCTTCCCGGACGGGCTACAGCGACCTTGGCGTCAATCGGCAACGTATGGAGCAAATACGGGCCCTTGTCAGCGGGAAGCTCTAGCGGTTTCTCCAATTGTCTTTGGCGCAGTCCATCCTCCTGCTATGATTTCCGCCACAGGAGGCTCGATCATGGGGTTTAAACGTAAACACTCGCGCGTCGATGTCGGCCGTCCCGGTCGCTTACAGCGTGGGGCGCTTTCGGCCCCCTGCAAGGTCCTCGATGTGAGCGAGTCCGGCGTTCGGCTCGAGAGCCGTCTGTTTGTCAAGAAGGGCGAGGTGTTGCAACTTTTAATCGAGCTTGATCGGGGGAAAACCTTAGCCTGCGAATTGGAAGTTATCCATGTGCATGCCCCTAAGTTAGGTGCTAAAATCATGGCGATCGGCGCTGAAGATCGAGAGAGACTAGCCCATATCCTTGACGACCATGTCCAAAGCAGTTTTTCCCGCCGCTAGGCGCGCTGGCGCATGGTAGACCATCGACGTCCGCAGTTCCTTCACTGAGAAATTGAAGTTGGAGAGATAGGCCAGGGCATTAGCCCAGGTGGTGGCAGGCTTCAAACTTTCTAAGGCATCCCATGAAGTATGGTGCTGGCTTGGAGGTGCTTGGGTAGGTACAACGGTCAAAGATCATATGGTACGGTAAAATGTAGTGGGTGCTCAACCTAGAGGAATCAGCTGTCGATGGAGTCTATACAGGCTAAGGTGAATCAAATCAAAGATCTAACCCAGGACGTCCGTGAGCTAGAGCTCATTCTCTGCAAACCTAAGGACATCAGCTTTAAAGCTGGCCAATTTATCTCATTCGACGTACCAAAGGAGGGTTATCCCTATCCGGTCACGCGTCCCTATTCCATTGCGTCGCCCCCCTCAATCTCTGATCGTGTGCTCTTGCTCTTCAATCTGGTTCAAGGAGGCCCTGGGTCGACCTATCTTTACGGGCTTCGGGAAGGAGACCCGGTGAGCTTCAAGGGGCCGGCCGGGTCCTTCACTCTGCGAGAGGATGCGACTAAACGGATCCTGTTTGTGGCGACTGGGACCGGAATTGCGCCCTTTCGATCCATGATCCTCTCGCAGCTCGAGCGGAATAGGTCCCAGTCCCTGACGCTATTCTGGGGAGTTAGAAGCGAGCGGGATTTGTATTTTCAGGATGAGTTCCAAGATCTGGCCGATCAATATCCGCATTTTTCGTTTGTGACGACCCTCTCACAGGCAGGACCAGAATGGACCGGAGCGAGAGGACGAGTATCTCATCTCGTCCAAGAACGAGTGACGTCGGTCCGGGATTTGGCCGTCTATTTATGCGGCAATGGAAGCATGATCAAGGACATGACGTCGTTTATTCAGGGGAAGGGGTTGTGTCCCATTTACCGGGAGAAGTATTACTAAACGGGAGAGTTTCGGACAGCCATCATGAAACCGCTTTCTGAGGCTTCGGTTCCAGTCTCGTCGTGTGCTGAAAAATGCACTTGGGACAGGTATAGTGGATGAACTGCTTCCCGCCGACAAGCCGTTTCTTCATCAGAACTTTACACCAGGTACAGAGGCGGTCGGGTAATTCAATCCGAGGTGTGTCCGGGAGAGTAGCCATAGGAACGTATTGTTCCTGAGCGGTGCGACCTTGTCAACCGATTGCGGATAACTTCCTGCCCAGAGTCAAAATATTTCAGACCGGTCCGTGTGCGTTAAGAAAAACATGGTATAGTTCACGCAATGGAAAGTCGATGTGCCCAACCCTCTGACAGAAAGGTAGCAACCTCCTATGAGCACCTCGCCGAGTTCTGATCCCACGATCTTACCATCCAACGCTCCTGCGGCTGCGACCCGACCTGTTCAAGACATGGTGGGAAACGGCAAGGCATGGGGACTTTGCACCGCAGTCGATCTTCACGATTGTAATCCCGATCTTATCCGTGATCCAGACTCTATCAAGCGCTACGTTGTTGAGCTATGTGAGCTCATCGGGATGAAGCGCTTCGGCGAGTGCCAGGTCGTAAATTTCGGCGAGGGTCGTGTCGCCGGCTATTCCATGGTGCAGCTGATCTCTACCTCGTTGATCAGTGGGCATTTTGCCAACGACACCAATCACGCCTACCTCGACATTTTCAGCTGCAAAGGCTATGATCCGGCGGTCGTCGAATCCTTTTCGAAGGAATTCTTCGGCGCCCGACGTAGTGTCGCGACAGCCACTCTCCGGTACTAAAAGGTTTCAGCCAATAGAGAAATTGCCTCGGGGGCGGATCAATTTCGCCCCCGTAGTTATTCATCACGCTGGGGGAGTTTGCACATTCATGAAGGCGAAAACGATACGAGAGGTGCTCGATACGCTTCCGTCAAAACTGGATAAAGAGGCCGCGGAAGATGTTGATGCGGTGTACCAGTTCGATCTCCAAGGAGCTCAAGGCGGGCAATATCAATTGCTGGTCCAAAATGGAACCTGCGTCGTGAAGGATGGAATGCATGACGATCCGCATGTGACGCTGTCGATGGCTGGAGAAGATTGTATTCGGATTCTCAATGGGCAGCTTAGCAGTATGACCATGGCCATGTCCGGGCGATTGCAGATCGCGGGAGACATTGGGCTTGCCATGCAGCTGAAATCCTTATTCCCCAACATTGTGGAGCAGTGACAGAGCTACTCGGGAGTCGGAACTGCTTCAGTTGATGCCGAGACCCCCTGATCGTGCCACTCTCTCTCAAACCTTCTAGGAAAGCGCTCTTCCAGGATTACATACATCGTTGGGATGAGAAACAGCGTGAGCAGAGTGGAAACACTCAACCCGCCGACCACTGCGCGTGCCAATGGCGCGTTAGTTTCAGCACCGGTTCCGAGTCCGATCGCCATGGGAAGGAGGCCGAAGACCGTGGCCAG
>JAAUPT010000259.1 GCA_012032965.1 Nitrospira sp. | reverse complement strand
TGAAAGAATCGTAATTGTCAATGAGCACAATCATGGCTGTGAATTCCGGATAAATAGTTACTTGCTGATTGCCGGCGGCATGACATCGGCAAGCGGTAGCGCGAGCCCAGGTAGTTCCGGCTCGCCCGGCAGAGTTTGGCCAACGATGTAAGTCATCGGAGCGCCGGCGGCACGGTGGACAGTGATGGTGTTGTGTCAGGCGCTTGTATTATTCAGACGTTCGTCCCTCTCATTCGGCTATCCAACGCCCTTCGCGAGGAAGAAAACATTCTCGCTGGGAGAGAAGCAGAGGAACTGGCCGCCGTGTGTCACCAGTATGGAGCGCAGGGTGGAGAAGTGTTGCTGCCGTATGCGTTCTTGCCTGATTAAGAGGGGTGGTGGGGAGAGCTATGGGCACGATCTAGACAGTATCTTTCACGCTATGCTAAGGTGACTTTCCTTAGTTGAGGGAGCGCCTGTAGCTCAGCTGGATAGAGCATCAGCCTCCGGAGCTGAGGGCCACAGGTTCAAATCCTGTCAGGCGCACCAAACCGCTTCTTGTAGCTGGCATCGACAATTCAATACCCGGTGGGGCCGTTAGCTCAGTTGGTAGAGCAGCTGACTCTTAATCAGCGGGCCGTAGGTTCGACCCCTACACGGCCCACCAAACCTCGCTTGTGCATACCGCCCTGTATCGTTTTTTCGCAGTTGCTGTTGGTGGATGATTTCCTCCCTTCTATGATAATTCGCCTGTGTTCGGTACTGGCAGTTTAGCAGGCGATGCAACCGGCACCTTCCGCGGCAGGAGTGTCATACGGATGCCGCCTTTCGGTCGCAAGGTGACCATGAGGTGGGCCTCTACCTTGTCTTGCGCCAATTTGAGGTCGTAGTGTCGACCGATCAGAGCCAGTAGGAGCGGCCCTTCAATTGACGCAAAATGGAGCCCTACGCAGGTGCGCGGACCCGCACCGAACGGCATGTACGCATAGCGGGAGGTAAGCCGTTCGCCATTCAGCCATCGTTCCGGCCGAAATTGTTCGGCGTTCGTCCAGAAGTCTGGATGTCTGTGCAGGTTATACGTGCCGACTAAGACGAATGCTCCTTTTGGCAGTGACACGCCACCGACGGCCGTGCGAGTCGTGGCTTTGCGCTGAACTGCCGGTGCTGGCGGGTACAGACGGAGTGATTCATCAACAGCGCGCGTGTATAGGGGAGGTGTGGAAGATCGTCGGCAGTGGGTGTCCTCCCCTGGAGGACGCGGTCGACTTCTTCGTGAAAACGCTCTCTCGCTTCCGGGTGGGTTGCCAGGAGGTACCAGGTCCAGGCGAGCGCGTTCGCGGTGGTCTCGTGTCCTGCGGCAAAAATGGTCAACGCTTCATCGCGTAGCTCCTGATCGGTCAGTCCCTCACCAGTCTCTTCGTCGCGAGCTGAAGGAGCAGATCCAGAAGGTCACCACGGTGTGCACCGCTGTGGCGCCGTTCGGCCAGCAACCCATACATCAGTCCGTCCATAAACTGCATCACCGAATGAAATTCACGGTTACGTGCGGTGGGCACCCATAGTGGAAGAAATAGTGGATTACTGAACGAGTCGAAGGCGTACTTGATGCTTACACGGAGGGCGTGACTGATCCTCTCGATGTGCTGGGTCATGCTGGTGCTGAACATTGTTTGTGAGATCACTTCGAGGGCCAGCAGCATCATCTCTGCCGCGATATCGATCGTATCTCCGCACGGTGTTCCCATGCGGCAATCCGCTGCTCGCCGACCTGGGCCATGCGATCGGCCATCGTGGCGATGCGCGAGCGGTGAAAGATCGGCTGTATGATGCGGCGATGTCGCTTCCATACCTCGCCCGAACTCGTCACTAATCCATTACCCAGGACGAGTGCGAGGCCGGTTGGCCGCTGAGGGTCGTAGACCTTCACAAAGCGGTCGGATTGTTTGACCAGGACCTCTTCGGCGAGATCAGGATGACTGAAAAGATAGAGTGTCCTCGTGCCCAAGCGAAAGCGGAGCGCATCGCCGTGCTCGCGCCACCACGAGGACAGGGATTCCAAAGGGCGCTTCTTGAATGTACCGAGGTGACCCAGCAGAGGCACTGCGCCGGGAACATCGACAAGGGTGAAGGAGGAAACGGAGTCCGGCATGAGAGGACAGACCCTATCACACTAGGTCAGGGGCAGCAAACGAACGGGAGACAAACTTGCTAGGGATTGAGCAAGCGCAATCGGATGGAATCATACACGTGCTCAAAATAAAACCTGGTTTGAATATTTATCGTACGACTCGCGGTTTATGAAAGCGTTTCCAGGGCTCTCCTCCAGCTACTCAGGCCCAGTGGGCTCAATTTGACCCAAGAGTTCGAAAATAATGAACGTCAGCTGGAGCAGGCCTGAGCGGGATGGAATAGGATGGGATTGAGTACAAACCACTACGATTCACTCTCCGAGTAGGACTTGGAGTTCTATGAGCGATGAGGGAGTAAAAAACTAAGAGTTGGCTACTTTCACGGAGAATGAGCGGGCACTTAGTAGGCTTCAACTGGTGAAGAAATGGCGGGAAAGGAATGACGAGGAAAAGGATGTCGACTCCAGACTAGGTTATCCGAAGCGGGTTGTCTGTTTGGGCTATTTCTGTCGACTTGCCAAAGAAACCAGATCTCCACCGCCGTTGAGAAAGCGAGAAGCATGTCAGCCATGTTTCGTTTCCTTTTGATCAGTTGCGTGCACGTAGCTCGCGTACGCCGCGACCGATCTTGCGTCGAATGAGTGTACGCAGCGTCACCCCGTCTGCGTATCCGACCTGGGTGGCAATCTGGTCAATACTGGCACTGCTCGTCTGTAGCAGGTGTACCGCGTGCTCGACGCGAAGATCTTGGACGTAGGTGAGCGGGGATTTGCCCAGCACGAATTGCAGACGACGCGCCAGGGTCCGTTCGCTTGTCCCGACTGCGCGAGCCGCCTCGCTCAGCAAAAAGCCGTCAGCTAGCTGGTGCCGTGCCCATCGCTCGAACCGTTCAACGAGCGGATCCGAGTGCGCAAGGTGGTCAGGAATTGAGAATGCCGCCTGCGATAGCCGTGGCTCAACCACCAGATAGCGAGCCGTCAGGGCCGCCAGTACCGGGCTTTTGTGACGCACCAGCCACAGCGCCAAATCGAGGTGCGCCAGCGCGGCCCCAGCGGTGACGAAGCGGGATGAACTCACGAGCATCCGTGAGTCCTCTAACATGACATGCGGATACCGTTCACGAAAGAACGGGGCGAGCCACCAGGATGTCGTCCCATTCTGGCCATTGAGTAGCGACGTGCCAGCAAGGACAAACGTGCCCGTGCATGCCGCGCCAACCAGAGTGCCGCTGTCAGACCAGCGACGCAGGAGTGCTTGTGCGTCCTTTACGTCCCGCCGTTCAAGCGCAACTCGCAGGGTTTCAGGCATCTTCGCCCCGAGCGCAGGCACGAGGGCGACATCTGGACGCGCAAGTCGTGTCGCCGACCGGATCGGTACCAACAATCCGTGACTAGTGTGTACGCGGGAACGAACGCCTACGACCGTAACATCGAAACGGGTCGAAGGGGTTCCAGCGGATTCCGCCAGGTCGTTCGCCGTACTGAAGGTGTCAAGAAGAGTGGTTAACCCGGTGTCGAAGACTTCATTGAGGGCAACCACATAAATCTGCATGGCGATAACTGTATCATAATTGTCATTCCTGCCACTAGTATGGATTAACAGTCATCCTTACACTTTTACTCACGCGGTTTAACCTCATTTAACCTCATATAGGAGTGACTACCATGGTGCAAGTTGCGTTATTCGTGCGATTGAAAGCCAAACCAGGGAAAGAAGCGGATGTCGCCCAGTTTCTTGAAAGCGGGCTCGCCCTGGCGAATCAGGAGGCTACGACGCCGATCTGGTTCGCACTGCGGTTGGGGCCTGCGACATTTGGCATATTTGATGCTTTTGCCGATGAGGCAGGCCGCAAGGCACATTTGGCTGGCCCGATCGCGGCAGCACTGATGGCCAAGGCATCCGAGTTGCTTGCCGAACCGCCGCAGATCGAGCAGGTCGATGTGCTCGGTGCGAAGATTCCGCACTGAACGTC
>JAAUPT010000258.1 GCA_012032965.1 Nitrospira sp. | reverse complement strand
CTATGAGAGCGATTAAAAGCGCCAGGGCGATGAACACCGGCCAAGAGAAGGGGTCATGCTGCACATAACTGGTGCGAGGAGGAAATTCGAGATAGCGCCAGACCGGTTCACCGGCTAATAGCACGCCGAGGAGTGGAAGCCCAAGTACCAGGGCAAGCAAGACGCAGATGACGCCAGGTCGGCTCATGTCTCATGCTACTACATGCGCTCTTCATCAAGCTCGATGACATCCACCCATGTGGTCACCGGAGGAAAGGAACTCACCGGCACGCCGCGATTGGTCGCGACTTCTTGAAGCCGGCCTCGAAACCGCTGACGAGCCGCTTCATCCTTCGGGCCGGAGGCGAGAAGATTCTTGCTCCATTCTATAATCTCTTCATCGGGTGGCTTGCGACCGTTGGCCTTCACCCAGGCAAGTAGTTCTTCATCGGTCCCACCGGTCAAGACCCGCTGTTCGAATGCCTTCGCATCGATGCCAAGGAAATCGACGAGATACTTGTCGAACCCGACGGTCATGTAGTTGTAGTCCTGAATCTGCCCAGCCTGTCGCAAACAGATCTTGTCGATAAAGCGTCCAAGGTGAGCAATCCCGCCGAGGAGGGCCTTGGGACTGCGGGGAAAATTTTGCCGAGTCATTCGGTCAGTCCTCCACTGTGCAAGTTTTACGAACGATACAAAAATAGAACCGGCCACGTCTAGCGAGAATCACGAGAAGAGGAATTCCGTCTCACCCACTTTAAGTTTTTTCAGGGCTGACCGATACAGGCACTAGCACGGAGGCAAGTATGCGGCCACGGAGTAGCCCAAGAAAGTATGTGCGGTATTCCGCCAGCGTCCAGACGGACAACGGCGCCGGAGACGGAACCCTCTTCGATCTCTCTGCAACGGGATGCCGAATGCAAAGCACCATACCCTTAGCGCCAGGCAGCTATCTCGCACTTCACATTGAAGCTCCTGAAACGGAATCCCCGGTTGCCGTCGAAGTTTCAGTCGTGCGCTGGCACAAAGACAACCAGTTTGGTATCGAGTTTCTTCGCTATGCAGAGGGAGTCCGTGAGCAAGTGACTGATCTGATCGAAGGTCGAGAAGCTCCTGTTATTTCCAACCAGCCTGTTGAGGCCGAGCTGACTCTCAGCACCATCGCCGCGTAAACGCCGACTCCCTGAAATCTTCCCCAACATCCCCTCGACCTTCAGCTCTCTGCCGCTGCTTGCTGCCTCGTGCGAAACCGTGCATCGGCTTGTTCGGAAAGAACTCCGGCTACCGCCTCATTTGAAGCCTGAGCGATGTTCACTGTGCGACGTCGGGTCGCTCTGATTCCCCTACACAGACTTATTTAATTTCAAGTCATAGCCACCCTTGACGACCTCTCCGAGCGACCCGTCCGGTTTCTGCTCGGTGTACTCAATCTCAATCTTTCCGAAACTCAAGGACGCCTGATCCGTCGCAATGAGATCCGATCCGGCAGCACCACTCTGCTGACAGGAGGACACTAAACAGTCGCTGAACGTGATCCGATAGTACTCCTGCTGGCCCTCGCCTGACTTTCTCGCGATGAGCGTGGCGTCCTTCAAATGTTGACCAGAGGCACAGGCCTGAAAGAGCTTCGGTGAGGCCTTGCTGAGCTTCATCGTAAAATGAAAATCTTGAGCGGAAAATTTTCCCACTCCTCCACGACCGGCGAAATGCTCGCCACCCGTTTGGGTGCCTCCAAAAGACCACGAATCCAGCTGGATGCCTCCCTTGTGCTTCAAATCATTGCTCTCGCCCTCAATCCCGGCGATCTTGAGGAAATAGTCAACAGCCGCCATAGCATCCCTCCCTTTGATTTGAATCGATGTCGAGAAGGCTACTTTCTAGAAGGAACGTTGTCAACAATGGCAGCTTCAGGCCGTTCTAAACGGCCTTTCAACGATAGCGCAGTAAGCAAAAATATGCGGCTTACGGTCCTAGGCACGTTGAGGATTTGAGCGAGGCGAGAACTCAGTTGGAGGTCTTTTCAACGACCGTTCTTCGCCGACTTTCCTGCCTGCAGATACTGATTGATCTCCGCCGCCATCTTGCGCCCTTCGGCGATGGCCCAGACGATGAGCGAGGCGCCGCGTTTGGTATCGCCGCCGGCGAAGACACCCTCGAGGTTGGTCATGAAGTGCTGATCAACCACCACGGCTCCACGCTGGTCATAGTTCACACCCAGGTCGTCGAGCAGACCATTCTTGACGGGACCGGTGAACCCCATGGCAAGCAACACCAGATCAGCATTCATCTCAAAGTCAGTTGCAGGAACAGGTGTGAATTTCCCATTCTCAAACTTCACGCGATGCCCATGGAGCTTGGTGACATGGCCATCATGACCGGAGAACTTCGTCGTCGACACACTCCATTGCCGATCGCAGCCTTCCTCATGAGCGTGGGAAGTGCGCAGCTGCATGGGCCAGAGCGGCCAGGGAGTGGAGCCGGCCCGCTGCGGGGGCGGTTCCGGCAGCAATTCAAATTGATGTGCCTCGACACAGCCTTGACGGTGCGCGGTGCCGAGGGCAGTCGGACCCGGTATCGCCTCCGCCGATGATGACCACCCGTTTGCCCTTTGCCGTGATCGGCTCCTCGGTGAGCGGAATTCCCGATGTACGCTTGTTCTGCTGCGTAAGATATTCCATCGCGAGGTGCACACCCTTGAGCTCACGGCCCGGGATCGGCAGCTCGCGCGCCTGTTCGGCACCGAGCGTCAGCCCCACCGCATCGAACTGTTTTCGTAGTTGCTCGCCGGTCACATCTTTGCCGACCGTAACACCGGGTTGGAACTTCACCCCTTCGACCTTCATTTGCTCCAAGCGGCGGTCGATAACCCACTTCTCCATTTTGAAGTCCGGGATTCCGTAGCGAAGCAGCCCACCGATCCGATCGGATTTTCGAAGAGCGTCACGTCATGGCCAGCGCGAGCCAGCTGTTGCGCAGCGGCAAGCCCGGCCGGACCGGAGCCGACGATCGCAACCGTCTTCCCGGTCTTGACGACCGGCAAGATCGGGGTCACGAGTCCATCGTTGAACCCTCGATCAACGATGTTCCATTCAAGGATGCGGATGGAGACCGGATCTTCATTGATCCCGAGCACACAAGCCCCTTCGCAGGGGGCGGGGCAGAGACGTCCGGTGAATTCGGGAAAATTGTTCGTGGTGTGTAGGGCTTTCAAGGCATCCGCCCAACGACCACGATAGACAAGATCGTTCCACTCTGGGATGAGATTGACCACAGGACAACCGGTGTTGCCTTGGCAAAATGGCACACCGCAATCCATACAGCGTGCGCCTTGCACTTTGAGCTTATCTTCTGAGATCGGCTCGTACATCTCCTTCCAATCGAGTACACGCAACTCGATCGGCTTACGCTTCGGCCCCTCTCGGGCGTATTTCATGAAACCTTTCGGGTCTCCCATGGCTACTTAGTTTGTCTCCCTCGAATCATTATTTGGCTAGTGACTAGGAAACCCTCAATTTCACCCGCCCAACGCTGCGCACGCCGAAATGTGCGCTTTACCCTGGTCGGGCACTCCTCTTCTTACTCGTCACTCGAATTTCGCATCTCACCGCTCGCAAGCGATTCACGCTTCACGTTTTAGTGCACCGCACTCGCTTTGCGTTTCCGTTCTTCCAGAACACGCTTGTAATCGACCGGCATCACCTTCACAAATTTTGGCAGGGTGGTTTCAAAAGCGTCGAGCACCTGCTTTGCCTTCCGACTCCCGGTATACATGAAGTGTTTCGTGATCAAATCATGGAGGAGTTGCTTATCGTCCTTGGTGACGACCGCCTCCAGTTCCACCATACCGGTATTGCAGCGGCTTTCAAACTTGCCCAGTTCATCGAGCACGAATGCCACGCCACCGGACATGCCTGCAGCAAAGTTACGGCCCGTTCTACCGAGCACCACAACCACGCCACCCGTCATGTATTCACACCCGTGGTCGCCCGTCCCCTCAACCACGGTCTGTGCCCCGCTATTCCGAACCGCAAACCGCTCACCAGCCCGACCGTAGAAGTACGCTTCGCCCTGCGTCGCGCCATAGAGCGACGTATTGCCGATCA
>JAAUPT010000257.1 GCA_012032965.1 Nitrospira sp. | reverse complement strand
AACGGGTTCCGGGATGGCAGTGGTGTGGGATCATGAAAATGAGGTCGAAAGTCTTTGTCTAGGATCACCTGCTTTCAATCGTATCCGATGGCAGGCCGATGTCACATGAGCCAGATATTCGGATCAGTCATGATGTAATAGATAGAGGGAACACGATGCCAGCTACTCGACGGTGTGCCCTTCCAGGAAAACCGCTTGTTCCAGGGTGCGAAAGAATTGCTGATAGGGGACTGGGTCTTCAACGGCGCGAAGATAGAACTGTGCGCTGGCACGGACGAGGAGCTGCGATTCGTTGCGGTCCCGAACGGTGATAGTCAGTCGCACGAGGTCACTGCGGTGATAGAAGGGGCCCCAGGCTCGGTAGGTTCTAGTGAGAAACAAGAGCGTGTCCGGACGGTAGAGGACATAGGAGGGATCAAAGAACGTTGGTTGCTCGATATCAATATATTTCTTGGCGGATACGATCCCCAGTTCCTCGTCGAGCACGTCGATCTTGCAGCTCAGGTCCTGCAAGGTCATGACGATTGCCTGGAGGATCTTCCGCCGGTCTTTGGTGGCGAACACACGCGTCTGTGCGGCCCGGACCTTGACCTGACTCTCCTCGGACAACCAGATCTGTGTCCGTGCGTCCGATTGATTGTCGTGCCGCATTTCGTAGGGCGAGCAGGCGGTGAGCAGCGCCGCTCCAGCGAGCACTGTCGGCAGCAGCATTCGCAAAGGCCTTCGCGAGCTCGGCGATCGGTCGGCGATCATGGCGAGGGTGTCGACTCCTGAGAGAGAAAGAGGGCCCGTTGCAGCGCGGCGAAGAAGTTCTGATACACCTTCGGGTCTTCGATAGGCTTATTGTTGTAGATAGCGTTGGCACGGAAGCTCATCTTGTCCGCCGTCTCTTGCCGCACCGTCACGGTGATGGTGACGACGTCGTAGTAGTTGGGTTCGGCGAATCGCGCCGCGGTCACCAGACCAAGTCCTTCGTTGGCTCGCTCGATGATGAAACCCAGGTCCTGCAGGGAGGCGATGACGGCCCGGATGGCGGCGTTCCGGTCCGTCAGGTCGAAGCTTCTCGTTTGAAGGCTTCGGATCTTCATCTGCGCGTCGGTCGGGGCCAGCAAGTCCGGTGCGGGCTGCGGTGCCGCGCAGCTCTGTAGAAAGAGGCTTCCGGCCAGCAAAAGACCTGGGCCGAGCAGAGCGATGCGCATCGTAGATTTATTCATGCCACGTCCTCAGATTCGATGGGCCTCCAGGAACACGGCCTTGGAGAGCTTGGCGAAAAATTGCTGATAGACTTCCGGATCTCGGATCATTTCCATGTATTGCTCACCGGGCGGGATGTATTGATTATCGACTTGACCGTCCCCCTTCCAGACAACTCGATAGAACATGATGCGGACTTCCTGGCGGGTCGCTTCGGCATTGAGCGCACGGGCGATAAGGGAGGCGGCGATCTTTTGATGGAGGTCAACCGGCTGCATGAGCTTTCCGAGGGAGAGAATCAGCACCAGCACTTGTCTGACATATTGGCCATACTCACGAGCGCTGCGTTCCTTGGTGGCGCGTAGAAAACCGACATGCCGCTGGCTTTCTTCGACCTGAAAGCCCAAGTCTTGGAGTACGGCGGCCGAGGCTGAGAGGAGTTCCCGTTCATTCGGCGTTTCGAACATCCGGGTCTGCATGGCCCGATTCTTCGGGATGTCCGGCGTGAGTGCGAAGAGCTCGGCCGGCTCGGTATGGGCGACGCAGCCGCTCAGAAACGTAAAGGCTAGAATCGGGGCGAAAGGCCTACCTTTTCCAACCATGGTGCTGATCTGGCTCACCGGCGGGTCAGAACTGGGTGTAGTTGTAGGCAAAGTCCCGGACCTTCTTCTCTTCGTCGTACTTGATGATGATGGTGAGGGTCCGTTGGCGCTGCGAGCTCGAGCTGTCGCGCGAGGTAGCGCCGAGAATGATGATGCTGGCAAAGGTTGAGCTGGCCGTATCCACGCGATCGGTGGAGACCTTATCGTAGATCCAGACCTCGCGCCGCTTCTCGTCCGTGGTCACGATATTGGGACTCCCCAGGAGTTCAGCCACCTGTGAACCGGGCATCCCGATCTTGATTTCCCCCTGCACCTTACCGACGGTCAGGCGGTCTTCCTTGATCTCGGCCTTCCCGCCGCAGCCTGCGGCGGCGATGAGCAGACACAGGCTTAGGATGCTCCAAAACGATTTCATGGCGGCGTTCCCCTTTCTATTGTCTCTGTGTGACGTGAAGTCATCGACGATGACAGGCTACTGTTCCCATGGGAGTGTGTCAACTTAACCGAAGAAAAAGCGCCGCTCGACTCCCAAGATCGGATACACTGCCCCCACAGATTATGCCACCGACTATGTTGCTCAGTTGTGAATTGCTGGAGAAGAGCTACGGAGTGAAGCCGTTGTTCACCGGTCTGTCGATCGGACTCTGCGACGGCGATCATGTTGGGCTGATCGGCCCCAATGGCTCTGGGAAATCTACGTTGCTCAAGATCTTGGCCGGTCTCGAAGCACCAGACAGCGGTACTCGATCGGTACGGCGGCAAGTTCGCATCGGCTATGTTCCCCAAGAGCCTTCATTTGGCGAGCAGCATTCGGTCGAGGATGTATTGGCCCAGGTTCTCCTTGACGAGGGGTTTGATCCGCATGAGCAGGGCGGTCGAATCGCCAAAGCGCTCAGCCTCGGCGGATTTGTCGGTTCAGACCAGGCTGTCTCGACGTTGTCGGGTGGATGGAAGAAACGGCTCGCGATCGCGCGGTCGCTGATGCTGGAACCAGACGTGCTGCTCATGGACGAGCCGACGAATCACCTGGACGTCGAGGGCATTCTTTGGCTTGAAGGTCTCTTGAAGGCCGAACCCCATGCCTTCATTGTTATCAGCCACGACCGGCAGTTCTTGGAATCGGTGACTACCAGGGTTTGGGAATTGAACCGCCGATATGCCAACGGGGTCTTTCAGGCGAATGGCCGGTATAGCGAGTTTCTGGAGCAGCGCGACGCGACGTTGCAGGCGCAGGCCGATTATCAAGCGTCGCTGGCCAATCGGGTACGGCGTGAGGTGGAGTGGCTCAGGCGAGGGCCCAAAGCCCGCACGACCAAAGCCAAGGCCCGGATCGATTCGGCAGGTAGGTTGATCGAAGAGCTTCAGGATATGGAGTCGCGACGGCCGCAAGGGTCGGCCGGGATCGACTTCACGGGCTCCGGACGAAAATCCAAACAATTGTTGGTGGCGAAGGGACTTGCGAAATTACTCGGTGGCAAGGCGATCGTATCCGATCTCGATATGTTGTTGGGCCCGGGCGAACGGATCGGCCTGCTTGGCCCCAACGGCAGTGGCAAAACAACGCTTCTGAAGCTCTTGGCCGGTACGTTAGAGCCGGATCGTGGTACCCTCACGCGCGCCGATCGTCTGCGAGTGGTGACCTTCGAGCAGCACCGCGAATCGTTGGATCAACACGCGACCTTGCGGCGCGCCCTTGCCCCGGCCGGCGGCGATGCCGTCGTCTATCAGGATCGGTCTGTCCATCTCGTCTCATGGGCCAAGCGCTTTCTCTTTGCACCTGAGCAACTGGATCTGCCGGTCTCACGCCTCTCCGGTGGAGAACAGGCCCGGTTGCTGATCGCGCAGCTGATGCTGCAACCTGCTGATCTCTTGATCCTGGACGAGCCGACGAACGACCTCGATATTCCGACGCTCGACGTCTTGGAAGACAGCTTGTTGGAATTTGCCGGAGCGCTCGTCCTCGTGACGCACGACCGGTGGCTCTTGGACCGTGATCTCCACCCAGACTCCTTCGCACTCGGACGGAATGGGCCGTGCCGAGTGGTTCGCTGATTATGCTCAATGGGAAGCGGCACAGGCGAAAAAGGCTTCGGAGGAGAGCCGGCCATCGTCATCACGGGACCGTGCGAGGTCAAGTTCTAGTAAACGGAAAGGCTTTTCATACAACGAGCAGAAGGAATGGGACCAGATTGAAGCGAAGATTGTTGTGGCGGAGAAGACTGCCGCGGCTTGTCACGCGGCGGTGAACGATCCGACGATCATCTCATCTGCCGAAGTGCTTCAAGAACGA
>JAAUPT010000256.1 GCA_012032965.1 Nitrospira sp. | reverse complement strand
ATTTCGAAACACGTGCTGAGCAAGGGACTCGATGCCGGCACCGCATTTGAAATCCTATCGATCGATATTGCGGATGTGGACGTGGGGGAAAACATCGGGGCCAAGCTCCAGATCGACCAGGCCAACGCAGACAAACAAATCGCCCAGGCCAAGGCGGAACAGCGCCGGGCGATGGCCGTCGCGCTCGAACAGGAGATGCGGGCGCGGCTAGTCGAGGCGGAGGCCGAAGTGCCCAAGGCGATGGCGGAGGCGTTTCGTCAGGGAAACCTCGGCATCATGGATTATTACCGAATGAAGAACGTGCAAGCGGACACATCGATGCGTGACGCGATTGCAGGTACCGGCGAAGAACCACCAACCGGTCCGACTCAAAAGGAGCGATGATGATGAGCCGGGGAGAACTGGCACTTGCGGCATTACTGATCGTAGCCATGGTAGCGCAGCTGGTGCGGGTGTGGAAACAACGAGGGTTTGAATCGAAAAAGGAGGAAACAGTCTTGGGAGTTGATATCCCCTTCCAGAAAAGCAAGCGAATCCCTATACAGAAACCGCGCGGTCAGAGCGAACGACCAGGCCTGGCACGGCCTGCTAGGGATGCATTCACGGCGAGGCGTCCTGCTACATTCCGCATCGACGCGAACGCGCGCAGCATGAGACGCGGGATCATCCTGATGACGATTCTAGAGCCTTGTCGTGGGGTGAACCCGTTCGAGTTTCGCGGCTAGCAGAGGGGGGCGACCCGCCATTCTGGCGAGAGTGGCGCGGTGCCGGAGAGCGGCCATATGTCGTCCATCTCCGTACCATTGCCACCGGCGCCTGAACTTTTAATTCTATCTCCTCGTGACACCAATTCAGAAGTTACGGGTGTCACCGAACCGTTGCCAGATGAAGTACAGAGGCGTTCCCGCTAAGACGGTCGCGAGCCCCAAACCCGCTTCCACTGGTCGCTCAGAGACCGCGTTCCAGATGATCACAATCGACATGAAGATGAAGAACCATGGGACAAAGGGATACAGCGGTGTGCGATAGGGACGGGGTAGATTAGGTTCTTTGCGGCGCAGGATTAGGAGTGCTCCCACCGCGAGCGCACTGAAAACTGTGAGCACAGTGCCGCTATAGATCACCAGCTGCTCGAAGCTTCCTGAAAGAATCAAGACCGAAGCCCACAGACTCTGGAGAAGAATGGCGTTGAATGGAGTGCCTCGTGCGCCGGAAGTTCTGCAAAAGTAGGATGGAATCAACCCGTCTTTCGCCATCGCATAGTACACGCGAGGCCCGGCCCACACCATGGCACTCATGGCTCCGGCAATCGAAAGACACAGCATCGTCGTCACCAAACGTGCAGCGTCCGAACCGAGCAGTGCCATGGTGACTTTATTGGCAACGGGCAAAAGCGGGGCATTGGCCAAGTCCGTCACCGGCAGGGCGTAGAAGTAGAATCCATTCAGCGCGAGATAGAGGAGCGTGACAAACAGCGTACCGCCGATCAGAGCCTGAGGAATGGCGCGAGCCGGCTCTGTGACCTCTCCAGCCAAGTACACCGCAGCATTCCAGCCTGAATAGGCGTAGAGAGCAAAGATCAATGACACGATAGAAAGTCCGATGCTCGGCGTGGCACGTGCATCGGAAAGATTGAGATGGGCCCAGTTGCCCTCTCCTACCAGCAACCCCGCTGCAATCAGGGCAACAATGGCTCCAATGTTCAACAGAGTCAGTATTCGTTGAAGAAATCCACCTGCTCCTATTCCCACCAGGTGAAATCCTGTGACTGACCACAGGAGGGCAAGCCCTATGATTGTTGACGGCACGCCTCCTTGATCTCCAAGGCGAACAAGCTCAAGGAAATAGGTGGCGAAGCTCATGGCCCCTGCCGCAATGGCCGCACTAAAACCGACGGCGAAGGATGTCCATCCACTCAGAAATCCAATAAATGGCCCATAGGCACGGTGGAGATAGACATATTCTCCACCGGCAACCGGAAGTGCGGTCCCTAACTCACTATACGAAAGTGCACCCGCGAGGGCGATGAGTCCGCCCATCAGCCAAATGGAAAGGATCAAGCCGGGATGGCCGAGATCTCGCGCCATAAATCCCGTCGTGGTGAAGATCCCGGTTCCGACGACGTTGCCGACAAGCACGCAAGCGGCGGTGAACCAGCCGATGCGCCGGGGGAGTGTGGACAGGTCTCTTTCAGCGCTGCCGATCAGGATGAGCAACTCCTACTTGTTCTCAGGGCGAACCAGCGGGACAAACCGCACGAGGGTGAGAGCTTTTCGCTGATAGCCCTCTGCTGTCCGGTGATACAGCTCAAGCGTTTGGACACCTCGGCCGACCGGCAGGATCAACCGGCCACCTATGGCCAATTGATCGAACAGCGGTTGAGGGACGTGGTCTGGTGCGGCTGTCACAATAATGGCATCGAAAGGTGCCTCCTCGGGCCAACCGAGGTAGCCATCGCCTGTGCGAACTCGGACATTCTTGTAGCCCAGCTCCGCCAGTGTCTGTTCCGCTTGGCGAGCCAGCGGCTCCACGATTTCGATGGTCAGTACCTTGTCGACCAGCTCGGCGAGGATAGCCGCTTGATAGCCGGAGCCGGTTCCGATCTCCAGCACCTTATCGGTCTTCTTAAGCTTGAGCACCTCGGTCATGCTGGCGACCAAGGAAGGTTGCGAAATCGTCTGGCTGTGGCCGATGGGGAGGGGACCATCGATGTAGGCGGAGACGGAATACGTATCGGGGACGAAACGATGGCGCGGTACATGCCTCATCGCGGCAATCACATCCGGGTCTTCGACTCCGCTGGGGATGATGTACTGATCCACCATCGGTCGCGCTCGGTCAGGCGGTTGGAATCCATAGGTTGAGAATGCGTCTCCCAGCCTCCGTTACATGAGGAGGTCCAGACCAGGAGGCCCATTATGGCGATGTAGCCTGAAAGGCGGAAGAGACATATATCAAAGGACTTCATGGAAAGCTCGCATATTCTGTTCTGGAAGTCAGTATGAGATTGAGCAATCGAAATGCCATACCAACCTGTGCTGGAAACAGAAGCGCAAAGCTGGGCAGACTTGTGCCTCTGTCGCGTTCCACTACAGGTGCGACCGAGGTGCTGTACCAAGTTATCCCTGTTCCGTACTTCGTTCGATCTGTACTCGCAATCCCACATGGAGTCCATCGCCGTCGAACGGGCACAGGCCGATATCCAGAGATGCAGACGCGCCCTTCATTTTAATACCGACAAAGGGATGTTGGTAGCCAGCCAGGTCTTTCTGGCCAGGACAAGGTGGCGGAGGGTAACTGATGGAATGGCCGGGCTCGAATCTCGCGGTTAACCAGTCATTCTTTCGTTTTCTTCGCCTCGGTCATGGTTCGTTCGCGCAATTTCTTCACCAGCTCCTGATAGGAACTCTCGCGAATGATCTTCTGGAACTGACTCCGATAGTTACTCACCAAGCTCACACCATCTATAATGATATCGTAGGCGGCCCACCGACCCTCCTTCAGCAAAAGGCGGTAATCCATGGGAAGCGTCGTTTTATCTGACCGCAACTCAGTCCTGACTTCCGCGTACGAGCCTTCCTTCCGTTCGGTCAGGTAACGCACGTCTTGTTTTCGTCCGGTATAATCGTCGATTCTTCCGGCATACGTGTCGGAGAGAAAACCCTGATAAACCTCGACGAACTCTTTCTGCTCCGCCTCGGTCAGCGACTTCCAATACTTGCCCAGGACTCGCTTCGACATTTCAGCATAGTCGAACCTGTCGGCGGCAATCTCTTCCAGCATGCGGCGAAGCTGCGCGTGTTTTGCCTTGTCGTTCAGCGCAGAATCTTCGAGGATGTGGAGAGTCTTGTTGACTGTCTCACGAACTGCCTCCGTCGGCGTCTCTGCACCTTGGGATGGAGGGGTAATACTGAGGAACCATAAAAGAGCATATACAAGCGCGGTTGGCCACACCCCTACTCCCCCGCTCTGCTGACGTCTTTCAGCATATCGACGTATGAAGTGTAGATGTCTTCTGTCGAATACCGGTTAACTACCTAATAACGAAAGTCACTTTTAAGTCTACACGATATAGGGCGACCTTATTTGTTTTCA
>JAAUPT010000255.1 GCA_012032965.1 Nitrospira sp. | reverse complement strand
AGTGGACTGTTCTTCTTTCAGGACCACGACTCGGTCCAATCCCTGGACGAGAGCGTGAACCGTTCCTTCTGTCGACTGGCCCAGTTGCTTGATAATTGCTTTTCGTGCCGATAGAATAGAGATCCGATAAGCCAGGCTCCTCGGTTTGAGGATCTCGCTGAGCTACGACGACGATCATCTTGTCTTCCGTCTTCATGGCCGCGTTGACGGCCGCAATGGACCGTTCCCGCCCGATCGTCAAGGGCATCATCACTCCGGGAAACAGGACCGTCCGCTTGACGGGAAGTATCGGCAACGTCGATAAGAGATTATTATTTTCCATCGGGACCTATCTCCTTGCCTTGCTTGGATTTCAAATCATTATACCAACCTGATAGGTTGCCCTGCACGGAAGTCAAGGGGAAGGGGTCGGGCGGTGCACTGCTAGAATCCTTGCGCTGCGTCACTCGCCTGTCAATACGCGACTTTGTCCGACAGACGGCTGCTGGGACAGGGGCGTTGAAACGGTAGTCCCCGTTACGACGTTGCTTCGATTTCGGCGATGAGGGTACGCGATTATGACTCTGGCGTCGCCGATCGGATCAGTGGTGAACGGGGCTGCGTCTGTGGCCCAAGCCGATGTCATGAGCGTCGAAGGGACGGTAACGGGTCAGACCAATAACGCTTTCATTCTGAATATCCATGGCCATATCCTACTCTTCCAATCGATCAATTGTCTCCGTGCATGTCTAAGCTGGCGGCTTGAGTTCGCAGCTGGCCACACCTTGGTCGGTCACATTCTTCTTCTCCGTCTGCTACCAGTCTGCCCCCCAGTCGATCGATGACGATCTGATGGACCACGGAGTAGTTGCCCAGGGTCGCCAGATAGACCGCCGTTTCAGCCACATCGAATGGATCGATCATCTCACTGCGCAGAATCTCCTCCGGTGAGGCATCGACGAGTTCATCGGCCACCCCGCCGGGGCAGATGGCGCTCACTTTAATGTGATGCGGGCGGCCTTCGTCGGCCAGCGACTTCGTCAACGCCATGATGCCGTGCTTCGACGCGCTATAGGCGCCCGTGCCTGCCCAAGCCTGCACGCCGGCGACACTCGACATATTGATGATCGTCCCGCCGCCTTGCTTCTTCATCTGCTTGAATCCGGCCTGGCAACAGAAAAATGTTCCGCGCAGATTCACGTTCATGACCTCGTCGAAGGCCGCCGTCGTGGTCTCGGCCAATCGTCCGCCCGCGATGACTCCCGCATTGTTGACCAGAATGTCTAGCCGCCCGTAGCGCCTCACGGTCTCATCAAGCAGCCGTTCCACCTGGCATTCATCGGCCACGTCGGTTTGAATGGCCCAGGCCTGACCGTCGTTCTTCGTGATCTGCGCGACGGTCTCCTCGCAGAGTGTCATTCGTCTTGCCGTGACGACCACGTTCGCGCCTTCAGCTCCGAAACGCAGCGCGATGGCTTTCCCAATCCCACTACTGCTGCCGGTGACAATCGCAACCTTATCTTTTAGCCGGTGCATCGGTTCACCTTGAACGTCGGCTCGATCAATCGCGGATCAAGTTACCGTACGTCGTGTGTGAGATCCTTGATCAACTCGACCTGTGCCGTACATGTCTCGATGGGCATGAGTGGAGGATTTTAACAGGATGCTGAAAAGATCTGCCAGACAGAATGGAGGGGAGTACGGGTGTTGCTCGATGCCTTGTTGGACGAGCACAGGCGATGACCGAGCCACCTCAGGCTGACGTGATATCGAAACCCAAGCTACATGGAGGAGTTAAGTCTGCACAGGTGGAACGAGACGTCGTCTTGCGCCACCTTGAACAATCACGAACTCATACAACCGGCATTCCAACGCCCCATTGAACAGTGGAATACGTTTTGACGGCGTCAATCCAATCAGCTTCGGCACGCGGGCATCGCCCGTTAGGACATAGGCCCGCCAGCCGGCGAACCGCTGTTTCAGCCAATGGCCAAGCTTCGGGTAAAACGACTCCAATTCGTTCGCATTGCTAAGGCGGACGCCATAGGGTGGATTGATGACCATCACGCCCTGCTCGGATGGGGCTTCGAGTTCGAGAATGTTGCTCTGCTTCAATCGGATGTCGTTGACGACTCCGGCTCTTTGAAACGTCCGCTGCGTGATCTTCACCATCGCGGGATCATGATCGGAGGCATAGATGGCGGCTGGCACCTGAGCGACTTGCTTGGCCCGTGCCGCTTCGCGTTGCTGGTCCCATTGTGTCGCGTCGTAGACGAGTAGTTGTTCAAAGCCAAAGTTGCGTGAAGCACCCGGCGCGATCTGGCGCGCCATCAAGGCGGCTTCGAGGGGAATGGTCCCGCTCCCGCACATGGGATCGAGCAGGATATCTGTCGGTGTCCAACCGGCAAGGCGTAGCATGCCCGCCCCTAGATTTTCTCTCAATGGCGCCTCGATGGGGCCCGTTCGATGGCCACGCTTGAACAATGGTTCGCCCGAGGTATCAAGATAGAATGTGATGGTGCTCTGATCGAGAAAGGCATCGACCTTGATGCTCGGGCGCTGGGTATCGACGCGCGGTCGTTTGTGGCGCACGGTGACGAACTTGTCGCAGATGGCGTCTTTGATCCGGAGAGTCAGAAAGTCCAAGCTGGGGAGGGGACAGCGGCGCGCGCTGACCTTCACCTTGATCGTTTGAACGGGTGTGAACCAATCGGGCCAGGCGAGCGCATAAGCGGCCTGATAGACATCCTGTTCTGTTTTATAGCCACGTTGGCCGACTTCCCAGAGGACGCGGCTGGCGATGTGCGAGTTGAGATTGACCCAGGACATGGTCGACCAGGGGGCGCTGAAGCCGACGCCGCCTTCTGTCTTGGTCGTCGCCGGCACGCCGAGCTGATGGAGTTCCTCTTCGAGGACGTCCTTCGAGCCGCGCGGCAGGGTGCAAAGAATCTCGGTTTTGTGCTATCCATCCATACCTATTTCTTTGTGAGACCCCACCGTGAAATTCTGTAGTGCCTGTGGAGCCTCGGTCAGTCAGAAGATCCCGCCTGGCGACAATGTGTTGCGCTACGTCTGTGAGCACTGCCAGGCTATTCATTACCATAATCCCAAGATCGTCGCCGGTTGTATTGCCGAATGGGAGGACCGGATTCTCCTCTGCCGGCGCGCGATTGATCCGCGGCTAGGGCTTTGGACCTTTCCCGCCGGATTCATGGAAATCGGCGAGACGACGGAAGAAGCCGCGGCCCGGGAGACGAAAGAAGAGGCGCTGGCCGAGGTGGCGATTCTCTCGCTCTACGCCGTGTTGAGCATGCCGAATATCGGTCAGGTCTACATGGTGTTTCGTGGCCGGATGCTCGCGCCGACGTTCGGTGCCGGGGCTGAAAGCCTGGAAGTGGATTTGTTCAAGCGGGAAGATATTCCCTGGGACAAGATGGCCTTCCCGGTCGTGGCTGAGGCGCTCCGCTGCTACGTGCGCGATGCTGAGACCGGCCAGTTCCCGCTTCAGTTAGGCACGGTGCTCGAACGGTACCCCCGCTGACCCTGTAGCCGTTATGTAGCGGCTATTTCAATCCTGATCGTGGAACGATCGCATGAATGTCGATGAGCTGTTCTGTGCGGTCGATGGCATAGAAGATCCGCCAGTCTCCCACGGCATACTTACTGAGTCCCGGCAGGTCGTCCGCAATCGGTTCATGGCGCAGGTTGTCGACATTGGAGGCCAGCCACTTGCACTTGTCGAAGAGCCGTTGGGCCATGGGCTGGTCGATCGAGGCGAGGTCTTGCGCGGTGTCGGGTTGAAAAGCGAGACGGTACCAAGGCATCAGAGTCCTACCACCGAAGGCCAAGCCGCGCGGCCATTTCATCGCCGGAGAACCTATCTCGGTTTGCCAACGACTGTTTGAGGCGGGCTCTGAGCGAATCGTCGAGTTGGAGGCCGAGGTCGGGATCGCCGATCAACTCGCGGATCCGATCGTCCACAAAACCTCGTACCAGCTCCTTCAGCTGTTCAGTCGACAACGACGAGAGGTCCATGGGAGGAGAATACGAGTCAGGATGTAGGGAATGCAATGGGTCGGACAGCCGATCGTAGTCGATATGACGACCAGTATCGACATATCT
>JAAUPT010000254.1 GCA_012032965.1 Nitrospira sp. | reverse complement strand
GTCAAGGCATTCACTCGGCGAGATACAGTATTTCAACATGCCTTCTATGGCAACTGCGGAATCCTGGCTAAGAACTCCTGGAAAGTGACCGCGTAAGTCCTACCTAGGTTGGACGACCATCGGTAGTTCGCGCGACCCTTCTGCGGCTTGCTGAATCCGCTGGCGTTCTAGGCGAGAGGCTTCAAACACATTGTGGAGCATCTCATCTGCCACCTGGGTGAGCTGCGCTGCTGCATCTTTCATGTCGGCGTGCTCGACCAAGCGTGACACTACTTCGGCCTTGGTGGCGCCTTTTTTCTGACCCATGAAGGGTTTAAGGAGGAGATAGATCACATCTCGGAACGGCATATACCGAAAGAAGCGGCTGAGGAGTTGAAAGGTCTGGCGGGGGTAATGGATGAGCTTATAGAGGAAGAGCTTTTTAATCCCGGCCTGTCGTACGCGGTTGATCGTTTCGCCTGACAGACAGGTCGGATCGATTTCCGAACATTTGAAATATTTGTACCAATCCGTGGTTTCGTTCACCAACCCGCGTTTGACGTATTCCTGCCATAGGGGTGTGCCCCGATAGACACAGAGCCGGTTGAATCCGAAGGTATCGAGCGGGAGGGCTGACGCGAAGTCGAAGGTGGCCTCCATATCCTCAATCGTCTCGTCCGGATTGCCTACCGTAAAAATCCATGCACGATCTCCACGCCGGCCTTTTTCGCATTCTTGACGGCGGTCGTGACTTGATCCAGCGTCTGTTCCTTCTTTAAGCGATCGAGAATCTTCTGGCTACCGCTCTCGATCCCAAACATCATCGCGCCGCAATTGGCCTTCGCCATAGCCGGGAAGAGATGTTGGGCGACGGAATCCACACGCCCCTCGATACCCCACCGGATGGAGAGCTTTTCTTCCATGATCCCGTTGCAGATCGCCTCAATTCGTTTGGGTTGGAGCAGAAAGTGATCGTCGACGAAGCCGACGGACTCATAGCCGAGTCCTTCGAGATATTTGAGCTCCGCGACCACATGTTGTGGGCTGCGGGCACGCCACTTCCCCTCGTTGAAAATCGGGATGTCGCAGAAGATGCAGGGCCATGGGCATCCACGAGACGTTTGCATCGTCGTGAACCGTCTCATCGAGAGCACCACCGGGACATCCAGCGGCATGGATTCAACATAGTCGAGTTGCAGGCTCTCGCGATCCGGAAAGGGCCACTGATCTAGTTGCCGCTCCATGGCGCGATTGGGATTTTGGACGACCTGCCCGTTCTTCATCCATGTCAGACTTGCGACATCTTGGGGGTTCTCGAGATTCGCGAGCAGATCGAGCAGCAATTGCTCGCCGTCACCGCGACAGACAAAGTCAACTTCAGGGCACTGCAATTTCACCAAAGAGGCATTCAGGCTGGCGAACACGCCGCCGAACGCGAGCTTTACGTTCTGATTGGTTGCGCGAATTTCCCGCGCCAGCATCTTGGCGTAGGGATAGCTGGTGGTACTTAGAAAACTGAGGCCTACGAGCGCTGGTTGCTCTCGATTGATCTGGTCGATAATGACCTGGTTCGGAGTGTCGGGGTTGGCCTGATCGAACATCACGCATTCATGCCCTGCCTGCTTGATAACAGACGAGAGCGACATGATGCCGATAGGCGGGAACCCCATCACACGAACATTACCGTTGGCGGCACGTGTTTTTGCCGGCAGGGCGTAGAATTGTGGATCGCGAACGTGGATCAGGTAGACGAGCATGCCTGCCTCCAAATATGGAATGGTTCAAATTGTTTTTCGTTGCTGTACACGGTCTCGAGCTGGGACGACGCCGGATCGTGTCATAGGCATTCCGCTTTCGGGTCCAATCAGAACTACCAAGGGCAATTTGAACAAAATTATGCGTGGGCAACTTTTTACAGTCTGGTCAATAATGCTCACTCTTGGAGAAAACATGTAGCATGCACGCCAGGGTTTCTCACGGGATCAGATCACGAGCGATGAAGGGGGAGTGAGTCAGGTAGGACGATGATCGAGAGGAGGAAACTGCCGGTATCACAAGCTGTCGTTGTACTCGATAACGCCTTGCTTCCCGTACATCAGACAGAAGGTATCGTCATCATGAGGAGCATTTCCGCAATGCAGTGCCTCGTACTTTGCCAAAGAGCACGTACAGTGTTGTAAACCCCAAAATGCTCCAGGGGACCAACAGGACAGCCCAGAGTTGCCACCAGGAGTTGCATGACAGGGCACAGAGCAAGTGGAGGAAACCAACTATCCCCAGTGACAGCCGTTTGGACGCTCATGATGGTGTAGAGCCCGACGACCGGGGATACCATTGCGAACCCAAGCGTGAGGCTGTTCCGAAAACTCAGATGGCGGTAGATGGTCTCGCCGCCATGTATGGGATCGGGTAGGGCATTATCTGGCTGTTCTTCCGTTAGCCCAGTGGTTCACTGGTTGCGTGTGTGATGCTAGGTGACCGGCTTTGGCGGACGATGCTTCTCCGAAGCGTTATCTCTCTTGGCGCGAAAAAACTCCTGCAAGAGGGCTCGGCTTTCCTGTTCGAACAACCCTCCGGCCACCTGTACGCGATGGTTGAACCGGCGTTCCGCGGGAATATTGAGGATCGATCCGCACGCTCCGGCTTTCGGATCCCAGGCGCCGAATACGAGCCGAGCGATGCGGGCTTGCACAATCGCTCCGGCGCACATAGGACAAGGTTCCAGCGTCACATAGAGAGATGTGTCGGTCAGGCGCCACGTTTTCAACTGCTCCGCGGCTTTGCGGATGACGATCATTTCAGCATGGGCGGTTGGGTCTTGTAATATTTCTCGGTAATTGTGAGCAGCTGCTATCGCTTCGTTCTGATGAACCAGCACAGCACCGATCGGCACTTCGCCAATCAGCGGAGCGAGCCTAGCCTGTTGAAGGGCCAGCTCCATGTAAGGAGAATCCTGGTCGTTCTGGGGCAGCGAATCAGATGGTGTGGAGTCTCTATCGGTCACAACTCATGCTAGCACAGGAGCTGGAGACAGGGACAGGAGGAGCCATGGCTAAGGCGCACTGGTTGCCGGACAAGTAGTAGGGAGCAGCGCTGTTCGTGGCCTTATGGTATTCGTGATGAGGGCCTACTATGTTGAGCTAGCTGAGCGTTCAAGTCATCCACTTCCGCTTCACGCTGAATTAGCTGGTCTTTGACCTCTGCCAACTCTTCCATTCGACGCTGAAGTTCTTCCCGAGTCTGCATAAGGACTTCCTCGCGCTCGCTGAGTTGCTGCTGGAGAGTTGTGAGTTGGGCATTGGCGGTATCCACTTGGGTTTGCAGTTCGGTCAGTGTCCTCGTATCTTCGGTCACGCGAGGGGATGAATTCCAACTCTGAAACATCAAGAGGACCAGAATTCCAACGAAAACCATTCCCAGCGCCAAGCCGAACGAGGTCGTTGCTGGTGAGGTTGGCGGAAAGAGGTGCCTCATCCATTCGCCCGGTTCCAGGCTGGGTGTGGCAGACGGGTGAGCAGCCGTCTCTGCTGGAGGCACCTGGGTGCGAGCCCCCATGATCTTGGCTTTCAATCCTCGTGGGGGCGATACGATGTTCAGCGCGAAGGGAAGAGAGATAGCGACCGATTGAAACTCCTTGAGCGCGGTACGGCAAGGAATACACCCAGACAGCAGATGAGCTTCCAGGGCTTGCCGTTCGATCTTTTCTAACGCGCCGATCGCGTAAAGCGGAACGGTTTCCTCGAGATTTTCATGCGTCATGCCGACTTGTCCTGTTCCCAGTAGGTGTGCAATGACTCTCGCAGTTTTGACATACCGAGCCTGATACGGGCTATGACGGCATCGAGCGGCTGACTGAGTCGCGTGGCAATTTCGAACGGAGACAGGCCTTCGTAGTACGACAATTCAATGGCTTGCCGTTGTGCCTCCGGTAGGTCTGCCAAGGTTGTGCTGATCACGGTTCGCAGCGCCTGATCGGCTGGTGACTCGAATTGCCCGGATGTTGTCCCATCCTGTGCGTCATCGGTGGAGACGTTTTGGCGACGAACACGGGGTGGAGACGTCCGTAATCGGTCGATGGCTCGACTACGCGTCAGGGTCAGCAACCAGGCGATCGGCGTCCCGCGTCCGAGATCGT
>JAAUPT010000253.1 GCA_012032965.1 Nitrospira sp. | reverse complement strand
GGCAGTATTGTTGCTTACGAAGGGTTCGGAAACACCGGTCCAGGTTTGGCTAGGTTCTTAGCATCAAGCCTTCGGCTAGCGGTTCGAGTCTTATCGATCAGGCCGATTGACCAATTTCATAGGAAGAGAGCACGAAATGGCGCTTCTCTTGGGTCGCTGGCGTGAAGCCGTCGGCGGAGAAGGGCAGGTGGTGATCCTTTGCGGTGAAGCCGGCATCGGCAAGTCGCGAATTGTCCGTGGTCTGCGCGACCGACTTGTCGCGGAGCGTTACGAGACCATTCTATTTCAATGTTCACCATATCATAGGAATACAGCCCTCTATCCAGCCATCACGTATCTCCGACAAGCAGCTGGACTGACCGGGCAAGACAGTCCGACCATGCAGCTGCAGAAGCTCGATGCACTAGCAATCCACAGAGGCATCGACGACCAGACCACGGTGGCATTGCTGGCAGACCTGCTCTCGATCCATGGGGATGCCCAGCATCCGCCACTTAATGTGTCATCTGAAAAACGGAAGGAAATGATCCTTGAGGCGCTCGTGCAGCAACTTCACAGGCAGGCGGATCGTTGTCCGACACTCTTCATTGTAGAAGATGCCCATTGGCTTGATCCAACGACCATGGACCTCCTGACAAGGATTATTGACCGCATCCAGCCGATGCGGGTGTTATTGACCATTACGTTCCGGCCTGACTTTAAACCGGTTTGGGCGGATTATGGTCACGTGACGTTTCTGACGCTGAGTCGGCTTCCTCGTCGACAGAGCGCCGAACTACTCGCATCGATGACCGGAGGAAAAGCGCTTCCACCCGAAGTGCAACACACAATTCTGGCCAAGACCGACGGTGTCCCTCTGTATCTCGAAGAGTTGACGAAAAGCCTGCTCGAATCCGGATTGCTAGCTGAAACGAAGGATTCATTCAGCCTGGCGGGCCCCATGAAGGACTTGTCCATTCCGGACTCCCTGCAAGCCTTGCTGATGGAGCGGATAGACCGATTGGGTCCTGCCAAGGAAATTGTTCAAACGGGAGCCACGATCGGGCGGGAGTTTGGTTATGAGCTGTTACGACAGACCGTTGATGTTACCGAGGGTGAGTTGGGCAATGCGCTTCGCCTACTGAGTGCATCAGGGCTCATTTTTCAAGAGGGTGATATTCCCGCCGCCAAGTATCTCTTTAAACACGCCCTTATCCAAGACGCTGCCTATAGCACGCTGTCGAAAAAATCACGCCGAGCCCTACATGCCCGTATCGTGGACACCTTGGAGCGTCGGTTCGCGGAACGTGTGAAGGCAGAACCGGAGCTACTCGCGTATCACCATGAGCAGGCTGGGTCTATTGACCAGGCTGTGCGGTATTGGCACCTTGCGGCTCGCAGAGATGCGGCGCAATCAGCGGATGCAGAAGCACTTAGCCATTTTAATCGGACGTTAGATTTGCTTGAGACTCTACCGAAAAGCCAAGAGCGTCAGGCTCTGGAATTGGAACTCTTGATCGCACGCGGTGCTCCCTTACAAACATTAAAAGGGTATGCTTCCGATGCAATCGAGCACAATTATCTCAGGGCCAGAAGTCTTGCGCAGGAGAACCCTAGTTCTGAGCGATATTTTCTTTCTATGTGGGGATTATGGGTCTTCCATCTCGTAAGAGGGCCTCTCGCCAAGGCCTGCACTCTGGCTGAAAGTCTCGTCTCCTGGGCAAGCCAGCAGCAAAACCCAGATTTGCGGATCCGAGCTCACGAGAGTGTGGGCTCGACCTATTCCTTCCTTGGTCGGTTCAGCGAAGCCAGGACTCACTTATGTGAAGCAAAGTCGCTGTATGATCCACAGAGACATCGCACGCAAGTGTTACCCTATACCCAAGATCCCGGCATCACCGCACGAATCATACTAGCGAGAACATTATGGATAGTGGGAGAAGTTGATGAGGTCGAAATACTGGTGGCGGAGGCCATCGCTATGGCAAGGGAATTAGAACACCCGTTCACATTGGCATTTACTTTGGCGACCGCTTCTTGGATCTATTCCATGCTCCGTGACACGCATAGAACCCTGATTCTGACCAAAGAGGCAATTATGCTTTCGACCAAGTACTCGTTTGAGGTCCCTTTGGCATGGGCGATATCCTTTCAAGGCTGGGCTCTGGCCGAACAAGGTAACGAAAACGGTCTGGAAAGGTTAGTAGAAGGACTCTCGGCTGCACAGAAAACCAAAGCGAGTCTCAACCATACCTATACATTGGCGCTTTTAGCAGAGATCCATTTAAGGAGCCAACGTGTCGCGGAAGGTTTGGTTGCCATCCAGCAGGCACAGGAACTCGCGACAACTCAAGGAGAGCGGTGCTGGCAGGCAGAACTGTTTCGGCTGGAAGGCGAACTCTTACTCGTGCAATCTGACCAATCAATTAGTACAGCAGAACAGTGCTTTTCCCAAGCCTTGGCTATTGCTCAAGACCAACAGGCAAAAATGTTAGAACTTCGAGCTGCAATGAGCATGGCGAAACTCTTGCGAAACCAAGGCAAACCAGGTAGTGCTAGAGGTATCCTAACTTCCGTTCACTCCAGATTTAGTAAACAAGGCATCAACTCTGACGTGATCGAAGCTCAAAAACTCCTTGAACAGCTCAGTGCAGCTTCTTAAACTATGACTGACAGATCCAACCCATGCGTCTAACCATTCTCGGTTCCGGGACCAATGTACATCCGACCCGTGCCGCAGCCGGCTATTTGGTACGGACGGATCAACATATTCTCTTGGACTTCGGCCCACGCACATTAATGAATCTGGTCAAGACCGGTGTGAACAGGCACAGGATCACGCACATCTTGTTTTCACATTTCCATGCGGACCACTTTTCCGATTTCATCACCTTCTTCTTCGACGCCGTCATCTATGCCAAGTATGGTGGGGGCCATCGGCCGGGGATGACCCTGATTGGTCCCAAGGGCACGATTCGGCTCTTACAGTCGATTATGAAGAGCTTCCCCAGCTTTTCACCGGCGCCGTTCCGTGTGGTTATGAAGGAGGTCACCGATAAACCGTTTGCGATCGGGGACACCCGTATTGTTCCCAAACCTGTGGTCCACGTTCCCGATCTCTCGAGTGTCGGCTATCGAATTGAGTACCGGGGGAAGACGGTCGTCTATTCAGGGGATACCCAATATTGTGACGAAGTGATCTCATTGTGCAAGGAGGCCGACCTCGCCGTGCTCGATTGCTCGTTCCCAGCCAACCATCCAGGCCCCGCCCATCTGCACGCCGGGCAGTGCGGCCAGGTGGCAAAGGAGGCTGGTCTTGGCCAGCTTGTCCTCTCACATTTCTACCCGATCGCGGATCGCTATGATGTGAAGGCACAGGCAGCGGAGGAGTATCGAGGAAAGATCTGGAAGGGGAAAGATCTGCTGACGATTAAGCTTTAGGCTACAGTCCCTCTTCGCGAGGTGCTCCACCTAGTAGTTCGATGAACTTGGCCAAACGCTCGGTTTAATCGAGTCCCCAGCCTTGGAATAGATCGCCAAGAGGTTCTTGACCATCCGTGACAAGATCGCAGGGACCGGGCTCTTCTGCAGGTACTTGTCATCAAAGCCGTATCCAGCCTCAGTGAGAAACCGGGCGCAATTCTTTTCGGTCAGCAAGGCGCCGCCGTTAAAGCAATCGATGAAGATCTTGTAGCGCTCGGACTCATACTTCACTAGAAAATGCCCAGGCATGCCGATACCAAACACCGGAAGCCCTAAACGCTGGCCGAGGAAGAGGTAAACAGCGGACAAACTGATGGGGATCCCGATACGCCGATCCATGACGCAGTTGAGGTAGCTGTTCTCGACTTCGTAGTAATTTTTGGTATTCCCTTTAAACCCTTGTTCGGTGAACAGATACCGATTCAAGGCATTGACGGCTTCTTCGCCGGACGCCCGACAGCCGATCCTGGCTCGAACTTCATCCGCCATCATGTTCAACTGTTCGCGATAGTTCACCACGTCTAGTGTCGGGTAGGCATAACGAGCGATGAGAAAGGCGCCGGTTTCCAGGCAGACAGATGCGTTCGAACGAGTCACCAGATTCGTCAACTCATCTTCCAGCTTTCCCCCACGGATTTCTTCGAGGACGGACGCAATACGG
>JAAUPT010000252.1 GCA_012032965.1 Nitrospira sp. | reverse complement strand
CTTGATGCGCTCATCTGGCAGCTTCAGCATCCGCATGATGATGCCGACGGTGCCGATCGTATGGATGTCTTTGGGGGAAGGATTTTCAACGTCGAGTGCCTTTTGGGTTGCAAGGAAGATCATCCGATTCCCGGCGAGGGCAGCTTCGATGGCCTTAATGGACATGTCGCGCCCGACGAAGAGCGGAAGCACCATGTATGGAAAGACGACGATATCCCGAACCGGCAAGAGCGGAAGCTGGGTTGGGACCTCAATGTTTTGAGGGGGCTGAATATCTTGCTCGTTTGGGTCAGTCATGTGTGCGCCTGTTCGTTAAGCCGAAGAACAACGTATCGACTCCACTGCAACGTTGATCACCGAGCATATCATATGACGTCTCTTTTCCTAATCGTTCAATCATTTCTTGGAGCTGAGTCTTCCGCCGAGATTGTGTGTCGATGTGGGCGTGGACCGTTCAGTCACTCCTATGCCGGAGCTGAAGCGCGATGTCGACACATCCTTGTGACAGAGCACACGTCCAGACTGATGAGGTCAACTCCGTCGAGTCGTCGGCGTGGTACGCATTCGGGTCGAAAGGTAGTCGCGGAATTCTGCTCCTAATGCCGGATTCTTCAAGGCAAACTCTACGGTGGCAATCAGGAAGCCCAGTTTGTCTCCTGCGTCATGACGCTGCCCCTCGACTTCAAGCGCATACATCGGAGATTTTCTCGCAAGTTCTTTGAGCGCGTCGGTTAGTTGGATTTCTCCGTTTTTCCCGGGCCGAGTCTTCCTCAGAATGGGAAAGATTTCAGGAGGAAGCACGTATCGCCCGATGACGGCCAATGTAGAGGGAGCATCCGTTGGGGATGGCTTTTCAACCAAACCTTCAACCCGATGGAGGCCATGCGAAAGGTGTTTTGGGGTGACAATCCCGTATCGGCTGACGTCGACTTTCGGGACATCCTGGACACCCAGAACCGCTCCATGCCGTTTCTTATAGACATGGATCAATTGCGCGAGTGCTGGGACATCGGCGTCGATAATCTCATCTCCCAGTATCACCGCAAATGGTTCATCACCGATCAGGTGTTGCGCGCACAAGACGGCATGCCCTAAGCCGAGCGCCTCCGCTTGCCTGACATAACAGAAATTGGCTAAGTTCGAAATCTGTCGAATTTGGTGGAGAACCTGACTCTTCCCGGCGCCTTTTAAATTCTCTTCTAACTCCACGGACCGGTCAAAGTGGTCCTCGATGGCTCGCTTGCCGCGCCCAGTGACGACGATGATGTCTTCGATGCCCGAGGCGACGGCTTCTTCAACAGTATATTGAATGAGAGGTTTATCCACCAAAGGTAACATCTCTTTGGGAGAGGCCTTCGTGGCAGGAAGGAATCGTGTTCCAAGACCAGCCGCAGGGATGACTGCTTTTCTCACAGTGAAACGAGACATGAGAGGATACTATGTGATGGGTTGTGTGATGTCAAGAAACAGGGGAACTGATCGCATCGAATCAATGGTTCTGACGCGTTGTTCCAACACCGATAGCTGTGTTGCGTGCCTGCCGACGGAGTCGAACTCCCTCAAGGATTCATGATCTGTGTTTTCTGAGTCTTTGTCAGTGCGAGTGAATCCTCGTTGAGTTTTAGTGACGATCTCGGCCGGTGGCTTGATGTTGACTTTTATGATGAGAAACCAGATTCACAACCATTCCTTTGTCTGGCGCTCGGAGGACCGTCGACTCCTTTACAATGTCGGGTGACCTCAATATAATCCGGAAGTTTCGCATGGGTATGTTGGACGCCTTCCGTCCATGCTGATCGGTTTGGCCGAGAACTTTTTGTGAGGATTTCCATGCGCTTCGATGGACAATGTATTTCGGAATGCGGCGGATGAGAAGAGTTTGGCTGAGACGATTGAGAGTCCTGAGGAGCTGTGGGATGAGTCCAATCATGCCACCGATCTCTACATTTTCCCCTAGGAATCCTCGTCGGTGACCCTGCATGCCGTTTACAGGCGTCGGTCGTTCGTAGTCGCGGCTCTAGTCGTCTCCGTGTTGTGGGGCGTGTGTGAAGCACTTGCCCAGGTCCCTGAGCCCAAGGTCTCGTCGATCGAAATCCGTGGGGTCAAACGGATCGAAATTCCGGCCATCGTTGGCCGGCTCACGCTGAAAGCCGGCGATCCGTATACGCCGGAAACCGTGCGTGGTCAGATCAAAATTCTCTATGACACCGGATTTTTCGAAGATGTCCAAGTTGAAACGGAGTCGGTTACTGAGGAGGTGGCCGTCACCTTTATTGTACAGGAGAAACCGTTCATCACGGAGATTGTTTTTGACGGCAATGATCACTTGAGCGACGATAAGCTGAAGGAGAAAACGACGATCAAGAGCCAGACGTTTCTTGATCAGCAGCTGGTGAAAGAGAGCGCTGAGAACATGCGTCAGCTCTATCAGCATGACGGGTATTACAATGCGCAAGTCATCCCGGTCATTCAGACGTTGGATGAAGATCGAAAGCGTTTGATGTTCCACATTACGGAGGGCGACAAGGCAAAAATCAAGACGGTGATGTTCGAGGGGCTGCGCGCGGCAACGAAAGCCGAGATGTTCACTGCTATGTCAACCAGAGAATGGATTCCGTGGTACGGATTCTTTACCAAACTGAAATTGCCGTCTATCGTGTCCGATGCCGGTGTGTTGAAACGTGACGAACTGGCGAACGATGTGGAGCGGATCAAGGAAGTGTTGCTCAATAAGGGTTACTTCAATGTTCGGGTCGGCCAGCCGTCCGTGGAGCTGAACGAAGACAAGAAATGGTTTACCATTACGTATCATGTTGCGGAAGGTGAGCCCTTTACCATCGGTGAAATCGGGTTTCGCGGGCACACGGTGTTTGAAGAGCCTGAACTTCGTGAAGGATTGAGGATCAAAGAGGGAGAGATTTTTCAGCGGGCTAAAATCAGAGATGAGATCACGCGTCTAACGGATCTCTATGGGAGTAAGGGGTACTCTTTTGCTGAAGTGGCCCCAAGCGTCAATCCGAACAATGAAGAACGGACGGTCAGCATTATCTTCAGCATCAGGGAAGGGGAGATGATGAGGATCCGGCAGATCAATATTTATGGAAATGATAAAACGCGAGACAACGTCATCCGTCGAGAAGTTCGGGTGGACGAACAGGATGTGATCGATACCGCTTCGTTGAAACGAAGTTTTCAGCGATTGAACAACCTGAATTTCTTCGAGACGGTCGAAATCCTGCCGGCGCAGGTGGCTCCTGATAAGGTTGATCTCAATTTGCGTGTCAAAGAAAAGCCGACCGGCATGTTCAGCATCGGTGGAGGGTTCAGTACGTTGGATCGACTCGTGGCGATCGCTGATATCACGCAGGGTAATTTGGGTGGGTATGGCTACCTCGGGCGTATTCGTGGGCAGCTCGGCCAGCGAAGAAGTCTTGGGCACATCACATTTCGCAACCCCTACCTGTACGATTCATTAACCTCGCTCCAAGTGGACGGCTATCGAAGTCTGACGAATTTCCTTTCCTATTTTGAAGAGCGAACGGGTGGGAATGTGACACTCGGTCGCTGGTTATCGGAATACGTCACGGGCAGTATTGGTATCTTTGGCGAACAAATTACGTTCCGAGATCCTCAATTCGGTATCTGTCCGGATCTCGTCCCGATCGTCTGTCGACAGTTAGGGACCCGATCGTCCACGGGATTTCGGACCACGCTGTTCAGAGACACCAGGGACTACTACATCGATCCCAGAAGCGGCTGGCGGTTTGGCGGCGGATTCGATGTTGGAACCCCATATTTGGGTGGAACCAACAACTTCATTAAGTACTATGTGGACGTGGTCAAGGTTACACCGCTTCCGCTGGATCTGAGGGTTTCAGTGCGGGCACGTTACGGAGAGGTCCATGCGCTTGGCGGAACACAGATACCGCTGAATGAGCGATTCTTTGTGGGTGGTATCAACACCATGCGTGGGTTTGCCTTCGGCCGTGCCGGTCCTGTGGTTCCCACGACGCGCGCGCCATTCGGTGCGGCCAAACAGTTGATCTTCAATACGGAATTGATCTTTACGATCTCTGCTGAGGCGAAGCTGAACGGAGTCCTCTTTTTTGATTACGGAAAAGGCTT
>JAAUPT010000251.1 GCA_012032965.1 Nitrospira sp. | reverse complement strand
CGACTCTGGGAGGACGCACACCCTAGGCGACAGAACGGTGCCACTACCACGGGACTGATTGTTCTCGCCGAAACGTCCAATTCTGCCGGATACGGTCGATCATGGACGTCATTGGTTTTCGCCACCGGGGCTGAATCTCTATTGCTCAACAATTATCCGTGGAGTGAAGTTCACACCCCCTCTTGAACACTGGCTATCGTGGATACCCCTGATCAGTGCGCTCGCCGCAGTGGAAGCCACTCAACAGGTCGCTGCCGTTTCACTGGCTCTCAAGTGGCCCAATGACTTGCTTCTATTTCAACGGAAAGTCGGCGGTATACTCTGCGAGAGTTTATTCCAGGCGCCCGATGACACGGTTGTTGTCATTGGGATTGGGCTCAACGTGAATGTTGCGCCGGACAATTTTTCGGATGACCTGCGACCTATTGCAGCATCATTGTCCGAAACAACTCAGCAGGCGATCGACCGCAATCGACTTGTCGCGCAATTCTTGCTGGAGCTCGAACATTGCCTGGACGAGCTTCGATCTCATGGATCGTCCCGATTGAGACACGCCTACATCGCGCGTTGTGCGACACTGGGCCGACGAGTCCAAGTCCAGTTTGCGGATCATGACCAGGTCACTGGTCTCGCAGAAGACATTTCTGTCGACGGCGCTCTCCAGATAAAACCCCTTTCAGCCCATCCTCGCTCACAACCGATAGCCTCGCTCGATGTGCGTGCAGCTGATGTGATTCATCTTCGAGAGTAGCGAAACGGCACCGCGCCGAGTACAATGACGCTCATGTTGTTGGCAATCGACATCGGGAACACCAACATCGTTGCTGGAATTTTCGACGAAACTCATCTTCTCGGCCATTGGAGGCTAGCGAGCGACCCCAAGACCACAGCCGACGAGTATGGAGTGCTCTGCCTCAGTCTCATGGCCAGAGGCGGCCATTTCCCTGAACGCATCGACGGCGCGATTATTTCGAGTGTCGTTCCTGCCCTCACGGAAACCTTCGAGTCGATGATCGAAACGTCCTTTCATCGTACCCCGATGATTGTCTCATCTGATACGGACACGGGACTGACACTCAAATACTTGAATCCCAAGGAAATCGGGAGCGATCGTATCGTGAACGCCGCTGCGGCCAATCATAAATTTCGCCGCGATCTCATCATTGTTGATTTCGGTACAGCCACGACGTTTTGTGCGGTCACCGGTGCCGGAGACTATCTGGGAGGAGTCATCGCACCAGGGTTAGCTATTTCGGCTGATGCACTGTTCGCTCGAGCTGCAAAGATAAGCAAGGTCGAACTGATCCGGCCCAAAACCGTCATTGGTATCGATACGGCCAGCAGTATTCAAGCGGGACTCGTCTTCGGATATGCGGGCCTCGTGGATGCCCTCATCCAGCGAATGGAATTGGAAATGGGACATCGTTCCTATGTGATCGCCACAGGGGGGCTAGCTTCAGTGATCGCGCCGGAAGCAAAATCTATTCAACGCATAGAACCATTCTTGACCTTGGAGGGCCTTGAACTGCTCTATCACCGCGCCCGCGGCTCGACCGAGAATCCATGGGCTTAACTTTTTCTCACCTGATATGTTTTATTTTCCTCTGACGGGTTGACTTCCCCCCTCCTATGGATATCTGCCCGTTGTATAGGTATTCCAATGAGTAATGATCAGAACGAAGAAAGTAAAAACAGTAATATAATCGACGGCTTAGATGAATGTCCTCCGGAAAGCGAGACGGGGTCTTCTTCTATTCAAGACGAACTTGCCGTCAAGTCAGAGGAATGGAACGCGCTTAATGATAAGTATATCCGGCTGGCTGCGGAATTTGACAACTACAAGCGATTGAGTCAACGCGATCAGCGCGACCAGATTCGATTCGGGAACGAACAGCTTCTCAAAGAACTGCTGCCGGTTGTCGATAATATGGAACGCGCGATCAAGGCGGCTCAGGCAAGTGGAGGCGATTCTGCACTCGTTCAAGGTGTGGAGTTGACGCTCAAACAACTATCCGGAGCCCTTGCGAAGTTCGGCGTCCAGACCATTGAAACTGCTGGCCAGGAGTTTGATCCAAGCGCCCATCAAGCCGTCTCGTATGGGCCGTCCAACGACGTTCCGGCCAACAAGGTGTTGGACGAGTTTCAAAAAGGCTACCGCCTACATGACAGAATCCTACGGGCTGCAATGGTCAGTGTATCGTCAGGCCCGGCCCAAGGAAACGAATGTGATACAGCGACGAACTGAGCGCATGCAGTCGTCGTTCGCCAGAAGGAAGGAGTCCATCAATGGGTAAAGTCATCGGTATCGATCTCGGAACCACCAATTCGTGTGTGGCGATCATGAGCGGCGGAGACCCTGTCGTGATCGCCAACGCCGAAGGAAGCCGGACCACTCCTTCCGTTGTCGCGATCACCGATAAGCGAACGGCTGGTCGGTCAAATCGCAAAACGCCAAGCGATCACCAATCCAGAAAATACGATTTTCTCGGTCAAGCGCTGATGGGGCGCAAGTTCAAGAGCCGTGAAGTGCAAGAAGCCATGAAGCGGCTTCCCTACAAGGTGCTTGAGGCTGACAACGGTGATGCCCACGTTGAGTTGCGGGGGAAGCTCTATAGTCCACCAGAAATTTCGGCCATGATTCTCCAAAAGATGCGGCAAACGGCAGAGGATTACCTCGGTGAAAAAGTCACCGAAGCGGTCGTGACCGTTCCCGCCTACTTCGACGATAGCCAGCGACAAGCCACAAAAGATGCCGGCCAGATCGCTGGCCTGAACGTGCTTCGTATCATCAACGAGCCGACGGCGGCATCTCTCGCATACGGTCTGGACAAGAAGAAAGACGAACGAATCGCCGTGTACGATTTGGGCGGCGGAACCTTCGACGTCTCTGTCCTAGAAATCGGCGAAGGTGTCTTTGAAGTCAAGTCTACCAACGGAGACACCTATCTCGGTGGAGACGACTTCGACCTGCGCGTAATGGATTGGCTGGTCGACGAATTCAAGAAAGACCAAGGCATCGATCTGCGGAAAGATCGAATGGCGCTCCAACGCCTCAAAGAGTCTGCCGAGCGTGCCAAGATCGAGCTCTCTTCATCTCAAGAGACAGAGATCAACCTGCCGTTCATTACTGCCGATGCCAGCGGGCCCAAACACATGGTCATCAAGCTGACCAGAGCCAAGCTCGAACAGCTGGTGGACGACTTGATCCAGCGCACGATCGAACCATGTCGCAAGGCCTTGTCCGATGCCGAGGTTACGGCGAAAGATATTCAAGAAATCGTGTTGGTCGGCGGCATGACTCGCATGCCCAAAGTGATCCAAGTTGTAAAAGAGTTCTTTGGAAAGGAACCGCATCGTGGAGTCAATCCCGATGAGGTCGTCGCCATTGGGGCCGGCATCCAAGGCGGAGTCCTCAAGGGAGAGGTCAAGGATGTTCTGCTACTCGATGTTACGCCATTGTCATTGGGCATCGAGACATTGGGTGGCGTGTTTACCAAGCTGATCGAGCGGAACACGACGGTGCCGACCAAGAAAAGTCAAGTATTTTCCACGGCCGCAGATAATCAAACAGCCGTCACCATCCGAGTCTTCCAGGGTGAACGGGAAATGGCCAATGACAATAAACTGCTTGGGCAGTTCGATTTGGTCGGCATTCCACCGGCGCCTCGAGGGATGCCGCAAATCGAAGTGACGTTCGATATTGATGCTAACGGGATCGTGCACGTATCGGCCAAAGATCTGGCCACGCAAAAAGAGCAATCCATCAAGATCACGGCCTCCAGTGGACTGAGCAAGGAAGAGGTCGAGAAACTTGTCCGAGATGCACAGTCTCATACGGATGACGATAAGAAACGCCGCAAGCTCGCGGAAGCGAAGAACCAAGCTGATAATTTGGTCTATCAAACAGAGAAGAATCTCACCGAATACGGCGATAAAGTTTCCGATGAGGAAAAGACAAAAATTCAGGATGCCGTGGCAGCTGTCAAAAAGGCGTTAGAGGGGACCGACGCCGAAGCGATCGAATCTGCAACCCAGACACTGACGACTGCTTCGCACAAATTGGCTGAAGAGATGTATAAAAAAGCCGCCGCATCTCCGGGCCCGCAGCCGGGTGCAAGCGGCTGACGCCA
>JAAUPT010000250.1 GCA_012032965.1 Nitrospira sp. | reverse complement strand
CGGAGCGCCGCCGCGACGAAACTGGCCTCAGCGAGTTCTTCTTCACTTGCTCCCGCTTTGCGGGCTGCATCCGCATGAATATCGATGCAATAGGGACATTGAGTGGTCAGCGCCACCGCGATTGCCATTAACTCCTTATACTTCTTCGGGATGACGCCATCGGCAAGCGCCGCTTTGTCGAACGCGAGAAACGCCTGCCAGGCTTCAGTGGCTTTTGAGCCGAGCTTGGGTAATTTCTTCATGCTATTCATGTCATACATGTGATGTCTCCTTCGTTTGAGAAATGAGGGATCGCTTCGGTTTCGCCCTGCCGTCACGCCGCCATCGATATCCCAATTCGACAAGCCTACTTAAACTTTTAACATGTCTGGTTCGATTCAGCCTCTCGAGCCCGCCGCTGAGATAAGCGGTGGGCCGATCATATTGAGCTTAGAGTTCTCTTGGGCTCTTTCCTTCCATCTCCGTCCCATCTGTGTTGTGATCCGCTTCATCGTCTCCCTCCCTGTGAGTCGATGGAACAGCCGTTACCGTCTTGTCGTGTAGGAGCCAGAATTGTTACAGATCGTAGCAAGCCGATTTTCTGTTCGATGAGAGTACTTCTGAGAAGAACTACGTCACGAATGAGACGAGTCGAGAGCTCGGCGGATGCGCTCCTTGGCTTCATCTGAAAGCCCAGCTTGTAACACCTGTACTCCCGCGCTGTGTGAATCGTTTGTGAGCCGGAGGAGACGACGAAGCAGGGCAATCTGATGCCGATACTGCTCGCAGAGCACGCACATCCTCAAATGGACGAACATGCGCGTCCGGATGTGCCATGGCAACCGTCGATCCAACGCATCCGAGAGCAATTTCGACATCTCCTGACAAGTCGGTAGGAGGCGGGCGACCCAGCTCATGACTGTACGGCCTCCTCAGTCCTTCCAAAGTACCGAATGGACAAGCAGTTGCGCAGCTGTTTTCTCGCACGATGCATCATCACACCGAAGTTCGTGTGCGTGAGGTGCAGCAGGCGACAGATCTCTTCGGTGTCCATCTCATCAATCTCGCGGAGCGTAAACACCTGGGCCGCTCGGGGAGGCAACTTGTCGAGACAGCACGCCAACACACCCCAAAATTGCTTCTGCTCAAGCAACGCATCTGGGTGGTCTGGCCACCCGCGACTCTCCCCCACCGCTGGCTTCCAGTGACCATCGGCTAAGAATTCATCGTCTTTGAAAGGGACGTCCCATCGACTGTCGTCGTGCAACGGCTCCCTGGCCGTTCTCCGAAAATGATCGACGATCTTGTGTTTGATGATGCCAACCATCCAGCGGCGCTCGGCCGTTGGTCCACTTTCGCGACGAGTACCTTGGAGTGCGGCCAGAAACGTGTCTTGGACGAGATCTTCAGCGACGTTCGAATCGTACACACGGACGAGAGCAAACCGATAGAGATAGTCTCCATGTTCATCGATCCAACGCCGTGAGTCAGGAACGACGACTTCATCCATACGCGTGGAAACCTCCGGCGCGGAATGTGATCTCACGATACACGTACTTCCATAATAATCGGCTGAATTCCACGCGATGCCACTGAAGATAGTCGATCAATCGTTTGATTTCTTACAAACCCATCCGCTTGACGGGACCCAACCTGACCCTACAGCCTAGGAAGACCAAAATTTGGTAACATGGTCCGGTGAGCCTACCATGAATCATCCTAGCTGGGTCGGATCGATCGTCCTTGTTTTCATTGTGCTCCTGCTGGGCATCGGTCTGGCCGCGTGGAAATACGAATCCATCCAGGGGGAACAAGCAGCCTCGGCCAATCAACCGGAGCCGATGGAATCGGTGACCACTGCTGTCGCGCGAGCCATCGACCACCGCCAGACTACGACCTCGATCGGAACGGTCCTCGCGCTACGATCAATTACGCTGAAGAATGAGCTTGCCGGGACCGTCCGCGAGGTTCGGCTCATCCCAGGCCAGATCGTCGAGGCCGGTACCTTGTTGGTCGCACTCGACGTCTCGGTCGAGGAGGCTGACCTGCGAGCCCAGGAGGCTCAGGTCGCGCTCGCCAAGACCGTTCTCAATCGAAGACAGAACCTCAGCCAGGAGCTCGCCACAACGCAGGAGGAAGTGGATCGGGCGCAAGCAGACTTGCAGGTCGCCCAAGCACAGATTGCCCGCACGAAAGCGATCAATTGCCAAGAAGACAATCCGTGCTCCATTCCGAGCCAGGGTCGGTATCGCAGACGTCCATCCGGGCAGTACCTGGATGAAGGGACACTCTTAACGACACTACAAGGTGTTGGGGAAGCAGTTCATGTCGACTTCACAGTCGCGCAGCAGGTGGCGTCGGGTTTGCGCGTCGGGGAAACCGTCGAGGTATCGGCGGCTGGGAATTCCCCTATCATCACAGCCAAGATCGTTGCCCTCGATGCACGCGTCGATCCGACGACTCGGAATGCCATGGTCCGGGCTAGGATCGAGGGTGCTCGAAATGTACCGGCACCGGGTGCATCGGTGCGCGTTCGCGTTCCGTCGGCACGACACGGCGTGTCGTCGCCATCCCAGTCAGTGCGTTACGCAAGGGACCGGGAAGCGATCAGGTGTTCGTGCTGGCAGCAGACCACGACGGCCGGATGCGCGTACATACTCGTCAGGTCGAAAGCGGGCCGATGTTGGACGATGAGGTCGTCATTTATAGTGGGCTGACACCTGGCGAGCAGATTGCGGCCCAGGGATCTTTCAAACTTCGCGATGGTCTCCTCGTCGCGATCGCAGACACGCCGGCGGCTCTATCCGAAGATGATCGCGCGGCCGAGACGCCGTAAACGGATGCGCATGAAGCCGGACACCACTCAGACATCATTCACCGATGTATTCATCAAGCATCCTGTGTTGGCGATTGTCGTCAACCTGGTGATCCTGCTCGCTGGTTGGCGGGCGCTGACGACATTGCCAGTCCAACAATACCCAAAGATCGAAAACTCGCAGGTGGTCATTACAACCATCTACTATGGAGCCAGCGCCGAAACGGTCCGTGGCTTCCTCACCACACCCATTGAACGAGTCGTGTCCGCCATCAGCGGCGTCGACTATGTGGAATCGACCAGCCGCGCCGGTGTCAGCACCGTCACGGTCCATCTGAAATTGAACCACAACAGCACGGCAGCATTGGCAGAGATCACCGCGCGACTTCAACAGGTCCGATCGGAACTCCCACCGGATGCCGAGCCGGCCGCGATTGAAATACAGCGGGCTGATCGGCCCTATGCATCGTTCTACCTCAGCTTTAACTCGACCGAACGCACGGTTCCGGCCATCACCGACTGGCTTCTGCGCACACTACAGCCGCAATTTTCGACCTTGTCCGGTGTCCAACGAGTGACGTTCGAAGGCGACCGACAGATCGCTATGCGCATCTGGATCGACCCAGACCGCCTCGCGTCGTTCAACCTCTCCCCCGGCGATGTGCAGAGCGCCCTCCGGCAGAACAACTACTTGGCCGCCGTCGGCCGCACCAAGGGCAATGTGGTACAGGTCAATCTGCTGGCAAACACCGATCTCCGTTCAACTGTTGAATTTGAAGACCTGGTCGTAGCCGACCGCGGCGGTGCCATCGTCAGACTGAAGGACGTGGCGCAGATCGAGCGGGAAGCGGAAGAAGCGAACATGATCGCCAAGTACGACGCAATCGAAGGGGTCTACCTTGGGATTTGGGCGGTCCCCGGCACGAACGAAATCGAAGTCGGACACCGGCTGCGAGACGAAATCGAACAGATCCGTCCAACCCTACCACGTGATATCGAGATGAAACTCGTCTGGGACAGCACCATGTTCATCCGAAACGCGCTGACGGAAATCACCAAGACCTTGTCGGAAACGATCTTGATCGTAGGGGTGGTGGTCTTTCTATTCATGGGATCGATCCGCACAGCGCTTGTCCCGCTTGTCGCCCTGCCGGTCTCGTTGATCGGTACGGCTCTCTTCATGGCTGCGTTCGGTTTCAGCCTGAATCTCCTTACCCTCCTTGCAATCGTCCTCTCCGTCGGTTTTGTCGTGGATGATGCGATCGTGGTCGTGGAGAACGTGGAACGGCATGTCCGGCTGGGACAATCCCGAATCGAGGCCGCGAAGGCCGCCGTCCGTGAGTTGC
>JAAUPT010000249.1 GCA_012032965.1 Nitrospira sp. | reverse complement strand
TTGGCTGAACAATGGTCTTCAACACTGAAAGCTACCGCCGTACATCACTTGACTGAGGCGGGGCTTCGTTCCATCGATGCTGTTGTCGGAAACGACCAGTGTCGTTGAGTCTTGAGCTAATCCAGCGATCAATCGATGACCACTGTCGAGGAAACGTTATCTATGAGCGGGGATTCTACCTTGTGGAACAAGTTCGAATCACGCGGCGGCCATCAGTCATGCTTTGGAGCGACACGTGGTTCGAGGAGTCGGTGCGCGTCGTTCCACCCCTCTCGCGGAAAGAATTAGAAGCGGACCAGCGGATGTTGATCCGGAAATTCCTCCACTCACGTGAGACAAAATAAAACTTTACTTCCATAGATAAGGACTGCTGCCGCCTACAGCTTCTTCCTCACATCCTTCCAATCCTTTGCCACTTTCGCTTTGCGCGGCACGTCGCCCTTCGTCGGTTCTGGCACCATGATTGCGTCAAGGCGGCGCTGCAGGAATGCTTCAGCAAAGGCTTTTGACCGACCGATTCCAATCTTCACGGTTTTCCAGCCTACCTCATGGAACTCGTCAATCTTGTCTCCCAGAGCTTTGGCATCAGGCGAAAGAGGCAAAACGTAGCCCGCCGGGAATTTGTGAGTCTCGAGCCATTCTCTTGCCTCCATACTGGCCTGAAATCCATCCCTTCCCTGTGGTAACGGCGCGACATAGATGACTCGGTAATAGAACCGCGTGAGCTTTTCAAGTTCATCCGCTGCCTCGGACATTGGCTTTCCCTTGGATTCAGTGCTAGGTCCAATGGCAGGCACTCGACTAGGTGGCGAGATGTCCATGAGTGACGAGAGTTCAATCGTAAGGATAGGCTGCCGTTTCTCCCACACCGCGAGATTGGCTTGACCTTCTGCAGGATGACCCGCGGACTCTTCCCGACTCGCACATGAACCGGCTGGAACCCTCGCGCCTTCGGCGTATAGGTGAGGAACGCTCTTCCATCGCCACCGGTCATGGCAGTGGCAACGACATTCCCATCAACGACCAGTTCGAGTGGTTCGCCGCCCAGTGCAGTGCTCGCCAAAAGGCCCTTTGCGATCAGCTTGGCTTCGATGGTGGTTGTGTGATTCGGCAGCGTCAGCGCGTCCTTCACAAAGAGCGTTGCAGCGGTCTTATCGGCCGCATTGAGCAGAGCGCCGTTGTGAGCAAACGCAAAGAGGAGAATGAGGGAGAGAGTAAAGTGAATGATGGGAACCCTGGCCGGTGACCATACAGCCAATCGGTCCTCCCGCTAGGCTTTCAGTGCCATGAGCACTTCGTCAGCATGTCCGTCGACTTGGACCTTCCGAAAAATAGCTTTTACCTTCCCCTCCGTATCGATGACGAACGTGCTGCGCTCAATGCCCCAATACTTCTTGCCGTACATGTTCTTTTCTTTGTACACCCCGTACGCTTTGGAGATGGCCGCACTCTCATCGCTGAGCAGCGGAAACGGAAGTCCGAATTTCTTGATGAACTTCTGGTGAGACTCTTTGCCGTCCAAACTCACGCCGACGATCGTGCCGCCTGCCCGTAAAATCTGTGACTCGACATCACGAAAATCACAGGATTCTTTTGTGCACCCCGGCGTGTCGTCCTTCGGATAGAAGTACAACACCACTTGTTTTCCCTTGAAGCTCTCCAGGGTCACTTTCTTCCCCTGTTGGTCAGGGATCGCGAGTTCCGGTGCCTGGTCCCCGACTGCAAGTGCTTTACTCATAGATCCATCCTTCGTGAGGGATTAATAGCCACCGGGCGTACCGGTACCGAACGACGATCGACGCGGTGAATAGGGTTTCAGCTTGGCCTTGTTCTTGTTTTCTGGATTTCCGTACGGCGACAGCGCTGGCGAGTCCCAAATGATCTTATCTCCGGGCGCCAAATCAGCCGCTTCCAAAAAATGCCGGCGAGCGACTTCCATATTTCCGAGCGCATTCAACGCCAGCGCATAGTTATAATGGGCCTGACCGGATTGCGGCGCTGCGGCAACCGCTTCCTCAAAATAGTGCTTTGCCTCCTCGAATTGTTGAGTCTGATACGCCTGCGTCCCCTGTTCCGTCAGTATCGTCGCTTGAGGCCTGACCTCACCCTCCAAGACGAGCGGTACGAGAGGCTTACGCTTGTGCGAACATGCTGTGGTCCCAACGAGAACCAGCACGGCAACCAGGATCACGATCTGTTGAAGGGTCTGTTTCATGCGAAACTACCTCTGCCGTTAGGATTTCGTATGCCTGCGCGTTTCTTCCTCAAACGTTTTCCTGTACAATATGTCCCACTCAGCACTTCCCTCGACAATCCCGCGTGAGTACGACCCCAACTTGGCCCTTACTTTCCGGTCGATGTCCTGTTCCTGCGCCAACTCGACGCCCAGCACTCGCTTGATCTCCTTTAACACTCGCTCGTCAGGGCTTTTGACTGTTGTTCCGGCGTGTTTCCTCACGGCCATCAGAATCACGTGCGAGAGATGACTGACTTTATCTTCACTCAGCATGACAGACCGCCAAACACTCCGCAACCGACTATCGGTTGAGCTACCCGATTACTGAGTCTCTCAATACCTCACAGAATGATGCCCCGTTCACGCACCAACTTCTGCTTGACCATCTGGAACATCTTCTGATAATCGACTTGCCCCTGTTCGATTTGCTCTTCGTAGGCTTTCAATAGCTGCCGCACTTCCGTGTTGACTCGATCTTCCACCGACAACTCGTGTGTGATCGCTTGCTCCAGGGCCTCAACGAATGTTTTGCGCTCGCCCGAGAGTTCAATGTGCCCTTCCGCGTGAAGATGGCCGGCGACACTTTCGGCCATATGGCGTACACGTTCTTTCGAAAGTCGCATCGCGCTCAGCTCGGCTCGAGAAGGATCGTCGGTGTGTCCATGACCTGCCGAAGTTGAGTCGCATCGCCGACGATTGTTCCGATGATGTTCACCCGATCTGCAGGAACCGGATCAGCGCCCACACTCATTGGGGTTCGTCCGAAAAAGATCGCCAGGACTTGCCCCGCTCCCCAAAATGCAATATCACCGACCTTGACCTGAGTCGTTGCCGTTTCTCGATGATCGTGGACTCCGGAGATCGGAAAATAGAACTCCTCTCCCCACGTATTGATCGCTGCCTTGACCGGGAGCGCCGCGTATACTTGGTCCGCTGTCTTGGTCTTTCGAAGTTCAGCCTCCAACCGCAGACTCCCCACGGTAATACGGATTCGCTTTGCTGATGCCGTCATATCGAGATAGAACCCAACAACGTCGTCATTCACTCATTTCGTGTATGATCGGCGAACTCTAGCTTGTCTCCTATATGAAATCAAGGCTACAATCCACGGCCATGCTCACCTCCAGCTTCATCTTCCTTCCAGGAGTGGGACGTGCCACCGAGCGACGATGGTGGGACGAAGGCCTACTTGACTGGAATATGTTCCTGAATCAATCGTCTGTCTCAGGTCTCTCTGCCAGCCGCAAAGACTGGTACGACGGTGAACTCCGTACTGCACGACGACTAACCGACAACAGACACTTTCAGTCATTTGCGACACGATTCCCTCGGCGTGAACAGTGGCGGCTCTACGAAGTGTGTCGATCCCGCACGGTCTATCTCGACATTGAAACAACTGGCTCACCGCCGGATGAGGGCGATGTGACGGTCGTCGGGCTTCATCGGAATGGAACGACCGTGAGCCTGGTCAGAGAAGAAAACCTGACCACAGAACGATTGCAGACCGAACTTGATGCATGCGACATGCTCGTGACATTTTTCGGATCGGTCTTCGATGTGCCGTATCTCCATGCTATATTCCCGAGACTCCGTTTCCCTTCTTTGCACTTTGATCTCTGCTTTGGCGCGCGACGACTCGCCTTGCGCGGAGGGCTCAAACACATCGAACGCGAACTGGGGATTGACCGACACGAGAGCATTCGTAACCTTGACGGCTTTGATGCCGTCCGTCTCTGGTTTGGGTGGCGCCAGGGTGACGCCATGGCGCGCGAAACCCTATTGAATTACAACCGAGCAGATACGGAAAATCTCGTCACCCTCGCCGACCGATTGTATGAGGATATGGCATTACGCTTCGGCCTTCGTCCTCTCGTCTCCCTTCACCACGGCGTATTCACGATGAGCAGGTGGACCGGTAT
>JAAUPT010000248.1 GCA_012032965.1 Nitrospira sp. | reverse complement strand
CAGGCGATCGGCGCGCGCGCCCCGCCGGATCCAATCATCACAACGCTCTGACCTTTGAGTGCCACCCCCCTCTCTCTCAAAGCGCGTAACGCACCGGTGGCGTCCGTGTTGCACCCCGTAAGTGTGCCCTTCTCAGCAACAATGGTGTTGATCGCCCCGATTCGTCGGGCCGTCTCTTCCACATGATCAAGAAACGGCATGGCGGCCACCTTGTGAGGAATGGTCACGCTCGCTCCACGAAAGTTCCCGAGAGCGCGGAGTCCCTTCAGCGCATCACCAATCGCTTCCACCTGCCACGCCAAATAGACAAAATTGAGCCCCAATTCACGGAACGCGGCGTTATGGATGGCGGGTGAAAGAGAATGCCCGACGGGATTTCCAATTACCCCGCAAAATTTCGTCTGTGTGTCGATATCCATTGTTTTATGCGGGCCACGCGATTGATCAGATTCAACCGCTACCCCTTGTAGACGGTCATGCCCCCATCAATGGGAAAGGTCGCCCCGGTGACCCAGGTCGCTTCATCCGACGCGAGATAGAGAATCATGTTCGCCACCTCTTCTGGTTTCCCAGGACGACGGATCGCGTATTGCGCGAGAATAGGCTGGAGCATGTCTGGATTGGCTATCAGAGAGGCCGCCATGGGTGTATCGATGAGGCCGGGATTCACAACATTACATCGAATCCCATCCTGCGCGTATTCGACCGCCACCGCCCTGGTGAAGGCATCCAGAGCTCCCTTCGATGCCGTGTACGCAGCCAAACCAGAAAGACCCACCAAACTGGCAATGGACGAAATATTGATAATGGAGCCTCGGCCCTGCTTCAGCATCTGGGGGATCACGGCTCGCGTCATGCGGAATACCCCGGTGACGTTGACGTCGAGCACGTTCGCCCAAGTGGCATCATCGGTTTCATGGAGACGCTTTCCAAAGGCACCGATTCCAGCATTGTTGACGAGCACGTCGATTTTTCCAAAACTATCGAGCGTGCGACGCACAACCTCCTGCACATGACCCTCGTCTGTCACAGAGCCGGCAACCCCAAGGACGGTTCCCTTGTGGAGCCGAACAACATGTACAACGTGATCCAATTCCTGTTGCCGACGCCCGGTAATCACCACCGATGCCCCTTCATCGGCAAAACGTTTTGCGATCGCCTCACCGATTCCCGCATTGCCCCCCGTTACGACTGTGACTTTGCCCTCTAATCGTTTCATGACTGCGGTTCCTCTTCTCTTTCATCAATCTTGTCATGGGTTCCATCATCACGTTCCTCTGACTCAGGCATTGGGCCAAGAACCCCTGGCTCCACCTTCCGAGCGACCGTGATGAAGCCGGAATGTGCAACCATGCGATGATCGGGGCGTACGCTTCGGCCCTGTACCGACCACGTTCGCAGCAAGGTCTCGAATGTCTCAATCATTCCGAACACCGTTGTTCGTTCGAGTGCCTCCACTGTGCGCATGATTTGAGGCACCGTGGGCACGAAACTCACATAGATACCGCCGGAACGAAGCACCTGAGCCGCATGAGGGACCACCTGCCACGGTTCTGGGAGATCAAGCACCACACGGTCGAAGGGAACCTGGTCGTCGAGTAGATCGATGCCCTCGTAGGCGTTTTTTCTGATCGCCACGAGGTTGACCGGATTCATCTGCCGTGAAATATTTGCTGCCGCCGTGAGCGCAAAGTCATCCCGGATTTCATAAGTCACCACCAGGCCGTCTGGACCCACCGCGCGCAACAACGCCATGGTCAACGCACCTGATCCAGTACCTGCCTCGAAGACTCGAGCGCCCGGATAAATATCAGCCCACATGGGTATGATCGCGAGATCTTTGGGATAGAGGACCTGTGCCCCTCGAGGCATTTTGAGCACATAGTCACCAAACGTCGGGCGAAGCGCCAGCATCTTTTTGCCGCCAGAAAGTGTTACGATGGACCCATCAGGACGACCGATGAGGGTATCGTGCGCGATCTTTTGACCACTAAACTGGTAGGTCGCTCCTGCTTTGAGCGTGAGGGCGTATTGGCGTCTTTTGTGATCGACAAGATGAATTCGGTCACCACTGGACAATCTGGACATGGCTGGCATTCTAGGGGGTTCGTTCCTTGGTTTGCAACCAAGTGCTGTTCCTTGATAGGGTATCAAGTGGGCCGTAAGATCCTCTCATCATTGATATTTTCCACGATGACTGACGATGATCGAGGCACGAGAACTTCGTTAGTCCCTGTCCTCACTAAGGCGGTCGTAGGACTGGCCTTCGCAGTTTGCCTGACGTTCCTCAGTCACTCCGTTCACGCCAAAGAGATAGTCATCGCGAACTACGAGGGGGTCATTAACCCCGTCGCGGCGGAATACCTGCATGATGCGCTCGATTTCGCGCACTCTGCCGGGGCCGAAGCATTGATCTTGAAGCTCGACACCCCCGGAGGATTGGATACCTCCATGCGTCTGATGATCAAAGACATTACAGGCTCGCCTCTACCGGTAATTGTATTCGTCTCTCCCTCAGGAGGGCGGGCCGCTTCAGCGGGCGTGTTTATCACCATGGCGGCCCATGTCGCTGTCATGGCACCGGGCACTAACATTGGAGCAGCGCATCCAGTCGCCATGGGCGGCGGCGAGATGGACAACACGATGAAAGAGAAGGTAGAAAACGACTCCGTTGCTTACATCAAGAGCATTGCGGAACAGCGTGGCCGAAATGTGTCATGGGCCGAAGATGCGGTGCGTAAGAGCGTGTCTGTGACGGAGCAGGAGGCCCTGAAACTCAAAATCATCGATCTGGTGGCCGATGATATTCCCAGCCTGCTGAAACACTTGAACGGGAGAAAGATTGCCCTTCCCAATGGTTCGATCACACTCTCAACAGAGGCCATAACTCTTCGTGAATTCCGATGGGCACTCGTCTGGAATTGCTTAAGGCTTTGAGCGATCCCAACATCGCCTACCTTCTGATGACCATCGGAACCATCGGGATCATGGCGGAACTCTACAGCCCTGGTGCAATCCTGCCCGGTGTTGTCGGAGCCATCAGTCTGATCCTGGCGTTCTATTCATTGCAGTCCCTGCCCGTTAACTATGCGGGCGTGCTGCTGCTCATCCTCGGGATCATCTTCTTTATTCTCGAAGCGACCGTCACCAGCTACGGTCTCTTAGCAATCGGTGGCGTGGTGTCCATGACGTTCGGATCACTGATGCTCATCAAGTCGGATGCGGAATTTCTTCAGATTTCCTGGACCGTTATAGTGCCGGTTATCCTCACAACGGCGGCCGTGTCGCTGTTCATTGTCGGAATGGGCGTCCGTGCAATGCGCCGCTCTCCACAAACCGGGCAGGAAGGTATGATTGGCGCGATCGGTATCGCCAAAACCGCCCTATGCCCGGACGGCAAGCTTGCGATTCATGGAGAACTCTGGGACGCAATCAGCGACACCCCGGTAGAGCTTGGCACATCCGTGAAAGTGCTTCGTGTTCAGGGTCTCACGCTTTACGTCAGCCCGGTCCTACAAAAGAAAGAGGCATAGCCATGTTGCTTACTCCAATCAGTTTTCTAGTCCTTTTGCTGTTCATCATCTTTCTCGGCTTTAAAGTGCTACCGGAGTATGAACGTGGCGTGATCTTTCGATGGGGCCGGCTTTCTCGGGGTATCGTCGGAGGAAATGGACCGGGCGTCGTCATCATTCTGCCTCTCATCGACCGAATGATCCGTGTGAGCATGCGCACAGTCACGATGGACGTTCCCCCACAGGACGTGATCACCAGCGACAACGTGACGGTCAAAGTCAACGCCGTGATTTATTTTCGTGTCGTGGAGCCACAACGCGCGATCGTGGAAGTCGAGGACTATCTCTACGCCACTTCGATGATGGCCCAGACCACCTTGCGTAGCGTGCTTGGCCAAAGCCAACTTGACGACCTGTTGTCAAAGCGTGACCAGATCAACGCGGAGCTCCAGAGAATCATCGACCAACAGACCGAACCCTGGGGCGTCAAAGTCTCTGCCGTCGAGGTGAAGAATGTCGACCTCCCCGCAGGAAATGCAGCGGGCCATCGCGCGCCAGGCCGAAGCCGAGCGCGAGCGCCGCGCCAAAGTCATCCACGCCGAAGGCGAATTGCAGGCCGCCCAAAAGTTGACCGAAGCCGGGCAGAC
>JAAUPT010000247.1 GCA_012032965.1 Nitrospira sp. | reverse complement strand
CGCCTCTCGCTCCTGTTGTGGAGTGTTATTGCTCTCGTTTTCTTCCTGACACAATAACCTCCACTCTATTTGCATTTGCCTCCGATCTGTTTCAGGCACAGCCACGTGTATTTACAAGAAGCACCGGAATGGCCTTGACAATTTTCGGTCCAGCCTCTCAATGGGAAAACGGGGGGGAAAACGGGAAAACTGGGCTTTTTTAAGCCGGTTTTCTCAAGGGTTGAAAGTCTGAAACCAATTCTGAAGCCTTCTGTGCCTCTCTTACCAAGTCCAGTGGCCATAGATTATGGTAATTCTGAAGCAGCTTGGCAGCTTTCAGGTGGCAACCGCCAACGTAGCCACCTATTTTTCTACGACGAGCCTCCACATTCTCATGAATCTGACGATCAAGCTGTGAAGTGCCGCAATGACCAGTTGCACTCTCGGTTCGAAGGCATTCCTTGATCACCGGCACTCGCAAAAAATATAGTTACATCAGGCACTTCCCGGCTCCCTTGCTTGACTCATTTCTAGGTGTCTGTTATATAAAGCTGCGGTACGTTTGTGTACGTTGTGAGGAAACGTATTAAGGGAGACCTGCTAGAGATGTCGGTCTTTCCCCTGCCGCAGTTATTTATCTTGAGTCCTAACTATTCATGAACATCATCAAGGCGTTTTTCAATCGCCTCTCTGATAGCTTGCTCTCCAATGCGCAGGGACGTTTCGATCCTGCGACGGAGTTTACGCCGGTTGCTTCGCTTCGGTTGGTGTCGGATAAGCCGATTGTCCTACCGTCATTGGATTCCTCGACGGTTCGAAGACCCATTGGTCATGCCGTGAGCCAACCTGATGCGGTGGATGAGGCAATCAGGCGGAGTCAGTCGTGGTTCTTCAGTCGACAACATGCGGAGGGATACTGGGTTGCTGAGCTGGAGGCGGATACGACGCTGACCGCCGAATATTTGATGCTGCGCCGATTCCTCGATCGTGTGGATCCTGAACGGGAACAAAAGGCTGTCCGATATCTTAAAGCGACACAGTTACCCGATGGGGGGATGGCCGATCTATTACGGCGGGCCGGCCGAGATCAGTGCTTCAGTCAAAGCCTATTTTGCACTCAAGCTGAGCGGCGTGTCGGCGGACGAACCGTTCATGATCCGGGCCAAAGAGCGAATCCTGGCGATGGGCGGTGTCCTGCAAACGAACGTGTTTACCAAGATCACGCTGGCGTTGTTCGAGCAGTATGATTGGGAAGGCGTTCCCCACATGCCTGTCGAGATCATGCTGCTCCCAAAGAAATTCTATTTCAGTATCTATGCCATCTCGTATTGGTCTCGGGTGGTCCTGATTCCATTGTTGATCGTTTTCGCCCACCGACCGGTCTGTCAGATTCCGCGCGAGCAAGGCATCGATGAATTGTACTCAATCCCTCGAGAGGAAGTACGCTATTGGAAGTATCCTCCGTTCAATAAAGACCAGGCGTGGCTCACGCCCCATAACGTCTTTGTGGCATTGGATGCGATGTTGAAATTGTATGACCGAATGCCCATGCGGGTGCTGCGGGAGAAGGCGCTTCATAAAGCCGCCACCTGGATGTTGGATCACCTTAAGGGGTCTGGGGGGCTTGGTGCGATCTATCCGGCAATGGCGAACTCCATCATGGCGCTCGAATGCTTGGGCTACGATGCAGATGATCCATTGGTTGTCAAGGCGCTTCGTGAAATCGAAGAGTTGGAAGTCTACGATTCCGTGATGGTCGAGGGTGAAGTGCTTCCTACGCTTCATCTACAACCTTGTTTTTCTCCTGTTTGGGATACGGCGTTGTTGACTAATGCTCTGGTTGAGTCGGGAGTTCCGCAGGATCATCCGGCACTCCAAAAGGCCGGTCGCTATTTAATATCCCGGCAAACGAAAACGGTGGGAGACTGGATTACCTCTTCGCCGAATGCGGAGCCCGGTGATGGTACTTCCAGTTCGAGAATGAATTATACCCCGATGTGGATGATTCGGCCGTGGTCATCATGGCGTTGTCCAAACTGAAAATTCCCGAGCACGAGCTGGAGGTTGATGAGTCCATTGGGCGCGGCATGCGGTGGGTGCTGGCGATGCAAGGTTCGGACGGCGGATGGGGTGCGTACGATAAAGATAACAATCGAGTGGTGTTTAATTATATTCCGTTCGCCGACCACAAAGCGTTGTTGGATCCCAGTTCCGCTGATTTGGCTGGACGATGTTTGGAGATGCTTGGCGCGTTAGGGTATGACCAGACACATCCTGCGGCTGTGCGCGCTCTGGCGTTTCTGAAAAAGAGCAGGAAGAGGACGGCAGCTGGTATGGACGGTGGGGTGTCAATTATATTTATGGAACCTGGTCCGTCGTGGCCGGGTTGAGAGCTATCGGGGAAGATCTCTCGACACCCTATATCCGTCGGGCTGCGTCCTGGCTGGAGTCCAAACAGAACCCCGACGGTGGTTGGGGCGAGTCGTGCCTGTCATACAACGATTTCGACCATCACGGGCAAGGGGAAAGTATGCCCTCCCAAACCGCATGGGCATTGATGGCGCTCATGTCGGCCGGAGCGATCGATTCTTTCAGCGTGGCGCGTGGGGTACAATTCCTTCTTCGTCACCAAAAAAAGGACGGATCATGGGAAGAAATTGCCCATACCGGTACCGGATTCCCTCGGGTGTTTTATCTTCGGTACCACTGGTATTGCCAGTATTTTCCATTATGGGCCTTGGCGATGTATCGGAACCTTCGTTCTCGAGGGAAGATGCGGGCCGATGAACTTCGCCATCACATTCAGGGAACTGACTCGTACCGGTCCGAGCATTGACCACTTCCATACTCTCCTCGGGCACCGTGCCGCTTACACGTACTGCCATTTTTGCTGCAACTCCATGGGAAATGAGTGCTGTCCAGGCGGCATTCCCTCCCGGCGTAGAACAGTGCCTCGATGGTCTCTCGATTCATGTGTGCTCCGTGGGAAACAGGGAATACTGGTTGGCTCAAACCGGTATGGGATTGGAAAAGGCCCGGCGTTGTGCCACTCAACTCGTTGGCAGTCAGTCTTTTGATCTGATGGTGTCGACAGGTTTTACCTGTGCCCTCGTTGATGCAGATATCGGAGCGGTCTTGGTGGGTCTCGAAGTTGTACAGAGAACTGGGCTATGCATAGAGCCTTTACAGCCATTGGCAATACCAGGTAACGAACGGAACCTTGCGTTGATGTTTATTGAGGCCATGGTGCCATCTGAGCATATCGGGCGGTTTGTCTCTACGGATCGCGTGGTTGGCAGCGCCCGGGAAAAGCGAGAGTTTGCTCAGAGTACCGAGGCTATCGGACTTGATATGGAAAGTTCAGCGTTGGCGGTCGAAGCGCAACGGGCACAGGTTCCTTTTTTGATCATTCGATCGGTTTCTGACCTTCTCGACGAAGATCTTCCGCTTGACTTCAATCTGTTTCTCAGGCCCACTGGGTGGCTCAAAGGTATTGGGACGGTCTTGGCTGCACCGTCGTGCTCTGGGGGCTTGGTCGGCTTCAGCGGCAGAGTGCAGCCGCCGCGCAAACCTTGACGGAATTTTTCCGGCGCTATACAGCAGCCATGGCAACCAATCCACAACAGCGAGAACTCTCGCCGACATCACAATGAGATTTCTGGAAACCATCGGACGATGGGCTCTCACATATGTGACCGAAATGGGACGGATGCTGATCTTCGTGGTCTCGTCCTTCGCCTGGTTGACACGTCCGCCGTTTCGAATTACTCAGATCGTCAAGCAGCTCCACTTCATCGGATATAAATCGACGTTTGTCGTCGTGCTGACTGCAGCCTTCACTGGGATGGTTTTAGCCCTGCAGGGGTACTATACGTTGCGGAAGTTCGGCTCCGAAGGATTGCTGGGTTCCGCAGTAGCGCTCAGCATGATTCGTGAATTGGGGCCAGTGTTGGCTGCGCTCATGGTGACGGCTCGAGCGGTTCGGCTATGACGGCGGAGATCGGGATTATGCGGATCACAGAGCAGATCGACGCGCTCGATACCATGGCCATCAATCCGCTCCAATACCTGATCGCCCCGAAACTTGTCGCAGGCGTAATTGGGGTTCCGTTGCTCGTCGCGATCTTCGATGTGGTGGGAATCTATGGTGGCCATCTGGTTGGGGTGGACTTGCTCGGGGTAAATTCCGGCTCGTATTGGAACTCCATCGAATCTTCGGTGGAAT
>JAAUPT010000246.1 GCA_012032965.1 Nitrospira sp. | reverse complement strand
CCAATCGCCACACTGTACCACATATGCGCACGAACATTGTCCTGTGGAATGCCATGCCCTTTGGCATACATCTGAGCGAGGGCGTTCTGAGCCCCCGCGTGACCCTGCCTCGCCGCCGAGCGATGCCATTTCAAGGCAGCTTGGTAGTCGTGCGTTACACCGAGGCCACTGGCATACAGGAGTCCAAGATTGTACTGCGCCCGCGCATCTCCTTTCTCCGCCAAGGGGGGAAAAGAGCTGCCGCCGCAACCCGGAAGTCGCCACGCTGCAAGGCATCGTACGGTTGCTCCCCGGTCAGGGATATCGCCGTCTTCGAATCACCACTCAACGGTTTCGCACCAGCCGCAAGTGATCTTCTGGCGAGTATCCTGATAATAGGCATCACTCACTTGACAATTTCTCCGAAAACGACCCCTGACGGGGGCTCGCTGGCGTCACGGATCAGGGGCCGGAAACACTGAAACCTCTTGATAGGAGAAGGTAAAGTGTATGGCGCCGAAGCCGGACGTTGAATCCATATACCCTTGTGCGCGCCAGGTCAAAACCAGGACTCGGAGGCAAAGGGTCAAAGAACAAAGGGTTAGGGCTCCATGTCCTGGGCAAGACGGAAACCAATGTCGTTGAAGCGGTTGCCAGGATCGTGCAAATCCCTATAAAAAACACATAACATTCCAGGCCTTCCGCTCCAGGATCCACCCCTGATAACACGAGTGTCTTTCCTATGTTCGTCATACCCTCTCGTACACCACTCCCAAACATTCCCCGCCATGTCGTAGCACCCATAGGGACTGGTCCCGTTTGAATACTGGGTCACTGGGGTGGTGTGCTCAATACTGGAGTCATCACTGTTACATCGAGTCTTATCGAACGCCTCCCCCCAGGGATACTGACGTCCATCTTCGCCTCGCGCTGATTTTTCCCACTCCTGCTCGGTGGGGAGACGTTTGCCGGCCCACTTGGCATAGGCTTCCACCTCGTAGTAGCTCACCCCAACCACGGGATGATCGGGTTTGTTCCCATGTCCTGTCATTCCAATATTCCGGGCAGGTAATGCTCGTGCTCGTTTCCACTGCCACCCTTCCGGTGCCCAGTACTTCTGCTGAGCGTAGCCACCAGTCAGAACAAATTCGCCATACTTCTGGTTCGTCACAGGATACAGATCGATCCAATAGCCATGATCAATCACGACGCGTGTCTTCTGGTCGCCATACAGGAAGGGTCCTTTTGGCACTTTCACCATGTCCAATGGTTGGGTAGAACCGGCGTGTGTGTCTTCACCAGGAACCTGTTTGGCTGGAGTAACTGGTTCCGTCTGAGATTCGGTGAGGTTCTGACCCTGTTTCCTAAGATGCGCGATCAGCCGATCCATGTCTTTGTGAAAATCCGGATCAGGGCGCACGACAATGCCGTGCCGGTACGACAACGCTTGAATGCTGGCAGGAAGACGCTCTGCTGGTGGGATCTCTTGGCACCACCGACCAGAACCGGGATGACCGGGATCTGACGCTTCAGCGCCGACTCGATTTCAATCCGCACAAAATCGCCGGGGTCTTCCAGTCTGGACTTCCCCTTTCGGCCTTTGGCCTTCATCCAATCCCGCCCAATCACAGCGAGGAACACATCACACTTGGCCACCGGTTCATCCAGATACGCACGAAAGTCGACGCCCAAGGGAATCGAAATCGACATCCCGAAAGACCGACTGTGGAAATACCTGAATGAGCCGGTCGTAGATGCGACCGGTGACATCGGCACTATCCTCACGTCGATACGAAATCAGGATCTTGCTCATGGTCTCACAACAGGAAGCCACAGCCTCCCAGCCATCCCACTGGGCCGTGGCTCCAGATTCTACGCATTTTCACGATGGACACAAGGTGGGAAACAGACTTCGGAACTTAGCGGTTACTGCGTCCTCCGCGGAGTGAGGTATCTTGGGGAGATGTGGCTGCGGACTGCCTACTTCTCTCCGCATTTCTTCAACTTCGATTCCAGGCACTGCTTGGCCCGCTCCTCTGCTTTCTGGATCTGAGCTGGAGTCATGCGCGAGGCCAGATTGTCGCGATCCTTCATCAGTTCGTCTTTTCGACCCCGCAGTGGAGGACTCAACCGCCACGCTGTACCACATATGCGCACGAACATTGTCCTGTGGAATGCCATGCCCTTTGGCATACATCTGAGCGAGTGCGTTCTGCGCCCCCGCGTGACCTTGCCCTGCCGCCAGGCGATGCCACTTCAGGGCTGCCTGGTAGTCATGCCCCACACCCAGGCCACTGGCATACAGTAGCCCCAGATTGTACTGGGCTCGCACGTCTCCTTTTTCGGCTATTGGGGTAAAGAGTGCCGCCGCGACCCGGAAGTCGCCACGCTGCAACGCCGCGTAGGGTTCTTCCCCGGACAGGGGTATCGCCTTCTTCGAGTCCCCACTCAACGGTTTCTCCCCGGAGGCGACGGACGCACTGGTCAAAATCACAATACCGAGGAGCACGACGAGCATCATGCTATACCTGCCTTTCAGCTTTGTGAGTATATTCGGAACCTAGACTGCCTCACGTTCGATCAGAATACAACCACTGCCCTCATTTCCGCTACTCCCACAGCAGGGCATCGCGTGATCGGCCCACTGTTATCAAGCAAGCCGAGGTATCATCGGACATTGTCGTAACACGGGCCTCGGAGACCACATTCGTGCAGGGCCAAAGCCGCCGACTCACCAATTGACGTATGGCCACGGAATCTACGGTACATGCCCCTTGCTCTATGGCCCCTACTTTGGTGGGACACCTTTTGCATTGTAGCAACTGGCGTACTCTGATAAGTAAACCGATCAAACAAGCCAGGACGCAGTCGGAGAAACCATGTTCGGGAAACGGCGATCGAGGTGAGCCATGCCGACGACGTACCAAGAACGATTCGGGAAAAATGACGATCTCATCCATGCCTATGCAAATGATAATTCTCCTCGCGCGTCAGAAATTCAATACCTCTATGACACGATAAAGCGTCTCAAAGCGCGAAGGGTCCTCAATGTTCCCTTCGAAGGCAGCCTGATCAAGAGCGTCGCGACAAATGAGCAGGTTACGTTTGCGGATTTCATTGTCCCAGCTACGCTGCACAGGTGGAATATTTTCAAAACAGACTTCAGTTTGACCGGCATACCGAGGACCTATTTCGACGTGGTGATATCCATAGCGGGGATACATCATCTGACGGATCAGGACCAGTTTCAATTCATTGCTGCAACCCAACAGGTTCTCAAGGCAGGTGGTCGGCTCTTAATGGTAGAGGTGACCGTGGATTCGCCCACGAGCCGTTTCCTTGACGGGTTTGTGGGACGGCACACTCCAACAGGGCATGTCGGGAACTACCTCAAAGATGACTTCGTCCAGCAGGTGGAGCTGGCCGGATATCAAAAGATCCGGCGGGAGACCATAATCCACGAATGGGTGTTTCGGAACAAAGAGCACATCCATACCTGGATGACCAAGTTTTTTGGCTTCTCCGTCCCCAAAAATGATCTCATCACCCAGGTCGACGGCATCTTGGGGATCAACGAGCGAGAAGATTTTTTGACGGTGAATTGGCCGTTGGACTTTGTCAGCGCACAGGCCGAAAGAACACCTCGGAAAATATCTTCTCCCCATCGGCGGGATAAAACCGACCAATCCCGCCCGCGGGCAAATTCGTCAGCTCGCCGAAAAGCACCCGCTTCATGTCGGTAAAGAAATCGACTCTGATGTACGAGAATTCAGCTGAAAGAATTCGCGATTGGCTCAACAGGCCCGGCAAGAACTCCCAGCTAGCCGGTTCGAATTCTTGTAGAGGGTAATACAAGCTCACTCCTAAGGGCCTTCCTTCGATATCGAACGTCTGCCGCATCTTCGTGTACCGATCGATAAGGCTGACAAGCTTGGGCTCCCCTCTCAGACAGTGGACTGATCCTTCAAGTGAAAAAGAGTCGTCGATATACGACTCAACGATGACCTTCCGGTCAAGGGTGGCGTAGTTCTTTTCCAGGTCTGACAGAAAATAGTCCTCGTGAAACCAATTCTTAATCCTGGGCAGGGCTGCAATATATTCATTTTCGGAGCGCGCGATGATCACCCTACCGGAGCTATTCGTGGGCTTAATCACGCAAGGAAATGCCGGTGGCCTATACCGCTCAACTTCGTCCGCAGTTCCACGCGTCTTGGGCGCAGGGTGTTGCCGCAATTTGCT
>JAAUPT010000245.1 GCA_012032965.1 Nitrospira sp. | reverse complement strand
GCAGAACTGGATGATTTGTTTCCCGGCATGGAGGTTGTCGCATCGTACCCGTTTCGTGTGTCGAGGGATGCGGATGTGGCCATTGAGGAAGATGAAGCGTCTGATCTGATCGAGGCGATGGAGGAGCAACTCGATCAGCGGGATTTCACATCGGCCGTTCGATTGGAATTAGATGCGACGACACCGGAGCATATCCGTGAGCTTCTGACACGAAACCTTCAGTTACCACCGTACCTAGTCTACGCAGGGGACAGCCCGATCGGCCTAGCGGGGATTCGCGAACTGTATGCGCTTGAGCGTCCTGACCTGAAGGATCCACCGTTTTTACCGTCTGTGCCCGCCTGTTTGAGTAAGTCGAGCAGCCTCTTGGCCGCCATCCGCGAACAGGATGTGCTGTTGTATCATCCCTACGACAGCTTCATGCCGATAGTAGAATTTCTTCGAGAAGCTGCAAACGACCCAGACGTGCTCGCGATTAAGCAGACCCTCTATCGCGTCAACCCGAAGTCACCCATTGTCGATGCGCTGCTGGAGGCACGGGTCAATCGCAAGCAAGTTGCGGTCTTGGTCGAGCTCAAAGCGCGATTCGACGAAGAAAATAATATTGAATGGGCCCGGAAACTTGAAGATGAAGGGGTGCATGTTGTGTACGGTGTGCGCGGGCTCAAGACGCATGCAAAGGTCTGTCTCATCGTCCGGCGGGAACCCGATGGAATCCGTCGCTATGTACATCTGGGGACCGGAAACTATAACGTGGTGACCAGTCGCATCTATACCGATTTGAGCTATTTCACCTGCGATCCCGCCATTAGCCACGATGTGTCCGACCTATTCAACTCCTTGACAGGGTACTCCCGCAAGAACTCCTATTCAAAACTGCTCGTCGCACCGACGATGCTCCGACAACAATTGCTCGATCGGATCGAGCGCGAGACGTGCCGCCACCGCCAGCATGGTGATGGATATATCGCTTTCAAGATGAACGCGTTGGTCGATACGCAATGTATCGAGGCTCTCTACCACGCATCGCAAGCCGGAGTCAGGATTGATCTTCAGGTGCGGGGTATTTGTTGTCTGCGACCGGGCCTTCCCGGGATCAGCGAAACCATCACTGTCACCTCGGTGGTTGGGCGTTTTCTAGAACACACACGAATCTACTATTTTCGTCATGGTGGACAGAACGAGTTGTTGATCGGGAGCGCTGATTTGATGCCGCGCAATCTGGATCTTAGGGTAGAAATTCTTGTCCCGGTGCAACATCCTCGCTGGCGCGAGATCATCATCAATGACATTCTCACGGTCGGGCTACGCGACAATGTACAGGCAAGACGATTGCTCGCCGATGGAACGTATGAACGAATCCACGCTGCAACTGATGAAGCTGCTATGAATTCACAGCAATGGCTTTTGGATCACTGGAAGTCCAGATCATAAAAAGCTGCTTGGCGGCTGGCGGGGCGTATCCTGATTGGACCCATGTGACACCCATGACAGGCCAGAGACCGCAATAATAGTTATGACCCATGAAGATTGGCAGATAGCATGAGATCCTTACGGTCATCTGTTTCGCCTAGCTGCACGTCATATCTCTTCAGTGCTGGCTCACTGGGAGAAATGACACGGCGATGGAAAGCGCGATCAAAATAATAATGATCCACTCAAGAACTTCCATCCTCCTGGTGCCGGCCCGGTCCGACATCTTGCTGTAAATACTTTCCAGAGTCTGCAGTTTTCGAAGGATGCTCGCATCCCATGCTTCCAGATGGAATCGTTGCGAGGCGAGGCGATACACACGCGCCAGATATTGATCACCAAGCAACTTCAGGGTATTGGTCACGCGCTCGAAGATTAAGGCGCTGTCGACTTGGAGCTGGGCGATGTGTGTCATGTCTTTATCGTGGGAGCCGGGGAGGGACAAGCGGCGTGGCTTTCGGGTCAAGGCTTCGTAGCCCTCGTCCAAGGCCTGATCGAGCTGTTCGTCCAGTATCCGCATCTCCAGCAACTCCACATTGGCGAATTCCAGCACCGCACGGACGTCGTCCATTTCCTTCCCGAACAAGACTGCGGAGTGCCAGTCGATGACGGCTACGTCTTCTTGCCCGAAGGAGATTCGACACGACACTGCATCGGCTACTTCTTGCTCCGAGAACGGAGTGCGATCGGCCCGCAGAATCTGAGCCAAGTCAGTCTCATGGCTCATCCATAACGGAGGTGTCTCCGGCACAGAGGACTCGATCGAGAATAGAATGTAGTCCTCCACCTCCCCTGCAATCGACGGCCGTTCAATTGCAGAATCCAGCACTTGAATCAGCTGTTCCACACGGGTGCGTGATTCGGCCAGCAGTCGTTCATTCTCGTAAAGCGACTCACTCAGCTCCAGCAACCGACTGAACGGACCGTCTATGGGGAAGCGATAGGTGATGGTGGCAGCTCCAAAGTCATACACCATGACTTCGACCATCGGACTGGCTTGATACCCACTAATATCGAAGACGCTGCCTTCCTGAACGAGCCGCAACGGCGCCGGACGATACTCAAAGTACTGCGGGGCTCTAGTTTTATGGCGCAGGCGTCCCCGTTCTGTCCCGGCAGCGATCCGCCGTTCTGCGTCGGTCAGGTTGATGGAGTGTCCAACATCGTATGCGAAAAGGGCGAAACAGGTCCCTTTGGTAATGGTGACGTGTTCCGGCACTGGGGCCTCCTTTTCAGTCATCATTCTAACATTCCGCCTCTTGGTCATTGAGGCTACCAGCGCGGCAGACACAAGGGCCACATCTCTGGACCTCCCCAACAATCTTTAACGAGGCTGTTACCAGTTGTTGATCGCGTTGTAATGGACCGATGCGAGAGTCCTCACCGGTGAAGGACGGTCGTAGGTGTGATGTCAAGGTTACATTCGTTCACGCTCGGGCAGGAGGAGAATCTATGTCGATCATCGATGACGAGGGTGTGAGCAACACCTCTGGCAACGAACAGTTTCAGGACATTGTGAACGCACGCCTGTCGCGCCGCAACTTCTTGACGGGTGGTCTCGCGACGACGGCCGCCGTATCGCTGGGGGGAGTTGAAGCACTGTTACGTGCCGTACCCGCAGCGGCACGTGGAACTGAAGAAGCCGAAGATACGGATCAAGACGAAAAAAGTCTCAGGGGCCGCCGGCCGACGTTGGGGTTCGAGAGTGTGCCGGTTTCCTCGGCCGATGAGGTCGTCGTACCCAAAGGCTATACCGCCGACGTACTCATCGCGTGGGGTGATCCCGTCTCGCACGGACCCGCATTTAAGGCGGACGCTAGCAACACGGCGGTGGAACAAGCCCGACAGTGGGGGATGCACAACGACGGCCTCGTCTATTTTCCGATCGTGCACTCGCAGCGCGGGCTCATTGTGCAGAATAACGAATACACCGATGACGGCCTGTTGTTTCCGGACGCGTCAATAACTGGACGCAAGAGAAGACCAACAAGTCGCTCAATGCGCATGGTGTCTCGATCATCGAAGATGACCAAGCGAACCGGCTTTCCGTGGGACTGGCGACGTCGGCGCGGTAAGTGGGATGTCGTGCGGCCCTCTCCCTTTGCCCGACGCATCACCGGCATGACGCCGATCGAGATCGGTGGCCCGGCTGCGGGCGATTCCCGGTTGGCGACCAGGCCTTTTAGCTGCAGGTGCGAGGATTAGAAACCGACATCCACGATGTCACTTCGACGTCTGTCTCATCCGATTCTGCCCGGTCTTCTTTGGTATGAGCTACACCATAGCGGGGTCACTCTGAGTCAGCTCTCTTCATGTTTATCAGTGCGGGTCTTCTCCCAGTTAGCCGATGATCCTCGTAGATCGATGTTCGGGGTCGTCTGAGCCGTAGGGAGCGGCAGCGTCGGCGGTTCACCAGGATGACATGATCGATGACGTCCCCACAGTGAACACAACGCATCACAAAAAGTTTCGCCCCTCCCTCAACGATAATCTCAGGTACCTTCATGCCGGCACAACGTTCGCATTGCATAGCCACCTCCTTCATCGAAAGGAGAACTTCCATATAAGTCGCGCTTGCCCCTTCTCTTGAAAGAAAGGGCAAGCGTGGAGGAGCCAGGACTGGCTTGGGAGGGGCAGGTCGGCTCCCCAGGGCGTAGTGCGATCCGTCGTCAATATCCGTAGTTTTTACGCTCCGTGCGTGCAAGGCAAGCCACGCAGAAGAGCGCATCCGGCTGAACCGTCAGCCGAGCA
>JAAUPT010000244.1 GCA_012032965.1 Nitrospira sp. | reverse complement strand
ATGAGCGATCATCAATCCGGATTGATGATCTTCGGAGGGCGGCGCGGTTCCTCGTGTATTTCCACGTGGGGAGGGCGGTCGACAGTCCAGCTGTTCAGGACGGTCGTCACCAGGCTGATCACCAGTGCGCCACCGACAGCCGACCAGAATCCGGAGACCGTGAACCCTTTTACCAGAAACGCCGTGAATTCCAACAACAGCGCGTTCAAGACCAACAGAAACAGTCCGAGGGTAAAGACAATCAGTGGTAAGGTCAGCAAGAAGAGAACGGGGCGAAGGATCACATTCAAGAACGTCAGGACCAGGACCGCCGCAATACCGGACGTGAAACCGTCCGACTCGAGCCCCGGGACCATCGAGATCGCCAGGAACACCGCAATGCCGGTGATGAACACGCGCATGAGCGCATGGCGGATGCCGCCGTGGAATGGCGATTCGTGGACTGCACGAGAAAAGCGAATGCCAGGCATCGGCTACCGAATGATTAAAGGGTTTCTCATCGGTGAATAATGAACGATGGTTGCAGTCACCTTCTGCTTGTCTTTTATCGCTTCAATGATGACACGGTCACCCACCTCGGGCGGGTCGACCGATTTGGGGTTGTTCTTATTCTTAAATTTCACCTGCTTGTCGAGTAGCACGGAGACGACCGGCCCTTTGGCTGTCTTGACGTCAATATGCTTGACATCGATGGCTGTCACGATGCCGAGTACGTGCAACAGATCCGCTGCCTGAGCCGAGCCTACGGTGAGGGCTCCACACGCGATGAGCAGTACAACGCTGGATTTTGTCAACCGATCGGCGCTTAAAAACATATCGTAGTCCGATAAAGATGATGGTCCTCATCGTGACAGCGAATCGAAGCGGAACCGCTCCTACGCACGAGGCCCGAGCAACACCTACCCCACTATACAAATTCTTCCGGACGAATACCACTCCATCATATGGTGGGTTGGAATCGTCGACAATCGGAGAGGCGAACGATCAAAAAGACGAAGAAAGGCAGGTGCATCAGTAGGCCGCTCACGCCCATGAACGATTCACCGATCCAGAACGTCATGCCGAGGTTGAAGGCCAATACTCCGTAGTAGAGCCCGATTCCGAGCAAGAGCGGTTGCGTGATGGGGAATGGTGGCGAGAGGGGGGCGAGGCGGCGGTCCAGTGAGAAATAGATGGCGAGCGAAATCAGTCCCACCACAGCCCAGCCGACATAGTTGGCCATCGGGACACCGAAGTGCCAGCCTGGGTCGGGATAGTCGTAAATCTTGCCTAAAAACCAACGGTCACCTCGCAGCGCCACTGGATCGATGACCATATCGATAAAGGCGAACAGAAAGACAGTCAGCGCGTAGATGGGCCAGCTCGTGCGGTCATTGACATCGAAGCGCAATGGTTTGAGAGGAAGATGCTCGGCTATTGAAGAAGAATGGAACGGAAGTAAGAGGCCGAGTGCCACACAGTAGGAGGCAAAGAGAAGGAAACTAAACGAGATGGAATCCATGAACGGCACGTCGAACACATAGAGTTCCTGGCCGACCGTCGAGCCATTGTAAAAGTACCAACCGAAGGGGATACCGGTGCGTGTCGACGAGAACTCGCAGATGAAGGCGGTGATCCAGCTGATGAGCCAGAAGCGCCAGGTACGAGGCCAGCCGATCAGTTTAATGGAGGAAAAGAGAAACGCGACGAGAAAAATAAAAACGTAAGGCCGCAGGACGATCGTCTTGAGAAATAGGGTGACAGCTTCCATGAACAGGGTTTATGCAGTGGCTGTTATGCGTACCCGTGCGTTTTGAACCATCGCACCGCCTTCTCCAGCGCCACTTCAGGGGGATGTTGTGGCAGGCCTAGTTCTCGGATCGCCTTGCTGCAATCATAGTGCATCTTATACTTGGCCATCTTCACCCCTTCCAGCGGAATGCGCGGCGGTATGCCAGTCAGGTTGGCAAACCAGTGATTGAGATAGGCGAGCGGGAGCACCGCGCCCCTTGGTAATTTTAAAGCCGGAGCTTTGACGCCGGTTAATGTGCTGAGAATCTCAAACACCTCACGAAGTAACAGGTTCTTAGCGCCAAGGATGTACCGTTCACCCTGGCAGCCTTTCTCCATTGCGAGCAGATGGCCGGTGGCCACGTCATCCACATCGATAATGTTCATACCGGTTTCAATGTACGCCGGCATCCGACCTTTCATGAAATCCACGATGATTTGGCCGGTCGGGGTCGGCTTCACGTCACGCTCGCCGACCGGGGCGCTGGGGTTGACGATGACGACAGGCAATCCCTCCTTCGCCAGCTTGTGCACCTCCTGCTCGGCAAGATACTTTGAGCGTTTATAGTGGCCGGCCATTTGTTCGAGCGATACGGGTGTCTCTTCCGTTCCGAGGCCTCCGCCAGGGGGCAAGCCGATCGCGCCGATAGTGCTGCAATAGACCGTGCGCTCGACTCCCACTTCACGCGCGGCTTCCAACAGATTTCTGGTACCGACCACATTAATGTCATAGAAGATCGACGGATCTTGAGCCCACAGCGCGTAATGCGCGGCAACATGGTAAAGGTGGCGGCAGCCGGTGAGGGTCTGGCGGAGTGATCCTTTATCGCGGAGATCGCCGGGGACTGTGTCAATGTTCAACGACCGGAGGTTGGTGGAATCACTTCCGGGACGGGCAATCACACGGACTTCCACACCGGTTCGAAGTAGGGCGCGAACCACCGCGGCCCCGACGAACCCAGTTGCTCCGGTCACGAGGGCTTTCATAGGAAGTGCTGGGTGCTGAGTACTGAGTTCAAAGTGAAAAGGGAGAGATGGGGGACGTTATTCCGGAACTCAGCACTCATGTCTCAGCAACTCAGGACTAGTTCTTTCTGGAAGTGATATACAGTGCGATCTCGCGCAAGGGATCGGCCGAAGGGCCAAAGGAAGAGAGGCGGTTGATGGCGCGGGTCACGCAGTCATCGGCCAATTTCTTTGCCCCATGACGCCATAGAACGTCGGGTAGGTTTCTTCCCACGCTCGGCGTCGGTATTGGGATTCTTGCCAAGCTCTTCGCGCGTCCCTGTCACGTTCAGCACGTCGTCGGCGATTTGAAATGCCAAACCGATATCCTCGGCATAGCCGGTCATGTCGTCGAGCTGTCGGTCGTTCGCTCCAGCGGCGATCGCGCCCATTCGTACGGCGGCACGAATGAGCATGCCGGTTTTGTGCTTGTGAATGTTTTGCAGGGTCGGGAGATCGATGTCCTTGTTTTCGGCTTGGATGTCGAAGACCTGACCACCCACCATGCCCATATTGCCGGACCCAAAAGCCAATTCCTGAATGATGCGGACTTGCCGCACGGGATCACAGCCCTTCATGAGGTCCGGCCTGCTGACCAGGTCGAACGCCATGGTGAGCAACGCGTCCCCGGCAAGGATGGCCATCGCCTCGCCATACACTTTATGGTTCGTTGGCTTCCCGCGGCGAAAGTCATCGTTGTCCATCGACGGGAGATCGTCGTGGATCAGCGAATAAGTATGGATCAGTTCCAGCGAGCAAGCGACCGCCATGAGACCGGGCGGTGTCTGACCCAGCGCCGCCGCTGCTGCAATTGTCAGGATCGGCCGAACCCGTTTCCCACCCGCCATCAGGCTATAGCGCAGGCTCTCATGCAGCGTCGGCGGCGGTACAGCAGCTGGTGGAGCTACGAAGTCGAGAAAGCGATCGACCTCAATTCGTTTGTGTTCCAGATAGTCTGCAATGTTCATGAAATTGCGCTCTTGTTGCGAAGCTGTCCTCATTCGCGCGGAGAGTAACAAACGATCAGAGATGAGTCAAACGGGAAGGGTGGGAGAGGGAGCTCTGCTCGCGCAGGATGTGGGTGTCTACCCGTCGCTACAACTATTGCAATGGGCTCCGGGTCGAACAAGTTCTGTTTGGTGCTCAGTGCATACGCGTAAGTAGGAGACTATCGAGGCCCCTCTCCTGAAAAGAGGGATAGGCAAGGTTGAAAGTAGCGTCAGCCAATAGAAATCAGGGGTGGTTAAAAATCATTCGTTCGAGGGGGACTCTCGACGGCATCACTGGATTTGGGAAAATCTACGTCGCAACGCAGCACCGGACGCTCAAGGACCGCTCATCAAGCAACCTGCATAGCCAACAGTCTTCGTTATATCCAGAGCAGGTGTGCTTCTATCGTCTCTCGGAACATCAGATCATGATTCCATGGGCGGCTCTGTCATGTTGAGTCGTCAGAATCAGAACAGCG
>JAAUPT010000243.1 GCA_012032965.1 Nitrospira sp. | reverse complement strand
CTGCCACATTTGCGCAGAAGGATTTTATCGGCCAGCGCCCATCACGATATAGCGATGATGAGCGGGCGGTACGCACGACGTACTTGTACAACCGGATTAGGACACTGGCGGGGTTTACCCGGCGGCGTCAATGAAGAGAGGCTGCGCCACATGAGCCGCCGGTACGCGCAAGCGAGATTTGGTGGAGGCGAGGGGAGTTGAACCCCTGTCCGAAGATCGTCAGTGCACTGTGTCTACATGTGTAGCCGACAATTTAAGTTTCGCAGCCATCCACGCCCGTCGGCAGGCTTAGAACAGCCACTAGCCCAGAAAGTTCTCGTCCGCAGCCGCTGAGCACCGGCCTTGGACCAGCCCGCTGCATCACGCCATCCCACCCCCGCGGGCCTCAGGTGGAACGACGTCTCAGCCTAAATTAGGCTGCGAGTGCCAGTTCTTGATTGGCAGTTGCGTTTTCTCGGACTTTTACGAGTTCCCGAGAGCTCGACATGCGACAGTGACCTCAGTATCCCCGTCGAAACCGGTCGCCCCCTTTGTTCAGGTTGTTGAAAATGGCTCATTCAGCTTCTCTTCAGATAGTCATCATACCGCACAGATCAATGGGGCGCCAATTGTTTATCCCTGCGGGTCTCTACTCATCGAGGCTCGCACGGATCAGGAAAGGGCCATAGGCAACCGCAAAGAGTAGATACGCACCACTCCACCCGAGCGCCGACAGGCCGAGCATCGCATGAGTAAGTGCCGTAGGGGTCTCGGGATTCGGGGCAAAGATGCGAAGGAGCGTCCCAATGTTGACCAGCAGGTAGATTGTAACGGTAAGCCGATCTGCGTGCCGAGCTCGTCCGGTGTGGCCCAGGCTTGCACGAGTCATCACGGCCAGGGTCATTGTGCCCATCGCTCCCGTGGTGAGCAGATGAACCGCATTTTCAGGAGTAAACCCGGCCTCTAGAATTGATGCGCCCAGGGCTACCAGAAACAATCCGACCCATCCATAGCCAATATGCAAAATCAGCACTAACGGCTCGCGCCAGGTTCTCCACCCTCCCCAACGCAGCAGACGCACCAGACTCGCCGCCCCAGCCACAATCAACAGGACTCCGGCCCATACACTCTCCGGCTCAATAGTCCATGTGACGACGCTCACAAGGACCAGAGCAATCGCGACTCCATCGACCGAAGAAAATACGACAGGTAACGGAGACATATTCCGATCAGCCAGATATTCTCGGGTAAATGTGGGGGCAAGGCGTCCACCAATCACGGTCAGCATCAGTGTCATCACTGACAAGGCAAGCCGCTCTGGGAGGTCCGTGGGGGCACCGCGAAGCGCAGAGAGATGAAACAGAATGTTTGTGACCGCATAGAGGGTTACAAGGATTCCAATCGGCGCTCGGTCCCAGCTCCCCGCTGCCGTAATTTCTCGCCAGATATAGGTGGCCAAGAGAGCCAAAAAGGCTCCATCCACGACGGCAGCTGTCGTCGCTCCAACCCATGGAAATGCCATCAGCAATCGTCCCCCCAGCCACAGCAGGAACAGTAAGAGGAGCGGCGCCCCCCCTCAGCGGCATCCGGTCCGTCCAATTTGGTATGGCAGTTAACAAGAACCCCGCGATTAAGGCTGGTAGATACCCGAACAGCATCTCATGGACGTGCCACTCACGCGGAGGATAGAGAAAATCCACCGACACCCTGCCTGCGAACAGGGCAATCCAGACGAGGACAGCCAAACTGGTGAACAAGGCCGCACCGAGGAAGAAGGGTCGAAATCCGTACGACAAGAAAGCCGGCCCCTCGTACTGTGGAAACGTTGGCTCGTCGTCCCCTGGTTGCTCCGCTGCTGCTGGTTGGTCAGCCATCTGGATCTCTTCCAATGACAGAGGGATTGATTCTCGTGTGGGGCTCAGATGCGTGTCAACCAATGGCGAGCGTCAGATGGGCAAACCACCGGTCTCATGTCTGGCGGTCCAGAAACCGTTTGGAAGCTGGATAGGTGCTCCAGAGCAGTTCGAGCGTGATGGATGTCAACAAGGCCGTGAGGTGATTGGGTTTCTCATCTGTTCGAGCTGTGAGATCTTGGGTCCGGAAACGTGCCCACTGTTCGTGCAAGGAGGTGCGCTGCCCTGAGACCAAAGTTTTCACCTTGTCGATCCAGAACCTGGGGTCTTCGGGATCCGCCAGGTACTGCCCCTGCCCTCGGCCGAAATGCGCGATAGCCAGATACCGGATCATGACGTCTTGGACCAGCAGATCCAGATAGTCATCCGACCACATGACCGGGGTCTGCTGGTGGCCTGCCTGCCGCTCCGCCCAGGCTTCTCCTCCGAGAAAGCCAAGGGCGCCTCCGACCACTGCCCCCAGCGACCGTGAACAGACCCATGCTGACACCACCCGTCGCTGCATCCAAATGGAGCCCGGCATAGGCCCCGCTGGTCAAGGCCCCACCGATTCCCCCGATAGCCGTCCCGCTAAGAGTCGCTTCGCCCCAACTCTGCCCGCCTCGCAGCACTTCGACATGTTCCATTCTGGCCTGGATCACGCCGATCGCATCCCCCTCCAGGCCATGGAGAGCAATAACCGCTTTGGTCGTCGCCCCGACCTCGTTCACCAAGTCTTTCAAGAGGCTATCGACGGCCTGTTGTTTCTGCGCCTCCATCGACGAGCCGTCCCCCTTGGTCATCACTCGGGATTTCGCGGCGCGTGACACTAGCGCGGACCATTGCTCCATAGCCGCATAGAACACGGTCAGGTTCGCCTTCTGCCACACGGCAAACAATCGTGTCATAAGTTGACGGTCGCCTGTGGGGAGGAGCGATTGAATGGTCTCGAACAGAATACCTTCCTGGACCCAACAGCGGCTGAACGCATCGAGGCTGTGCACGCCCCTGACGAAGCCATACCGTGCGAAGTAATCCTTCCAGGGTTGCTCTAGGCGTTCCTGATCTTGGCGGTCTTTAGGAGGGCCGGTTTGATTCAGTAGGACGATGACGGGTTTGCCGATCCATTGAGTAATTGCAGTTCCGGCGCAATATAGCCGGCCATGCTCGGTTCTTCGGCTGCATTCACGAGATAGAGGACGACGTCCGCCTCTTGCTGGACATTCAACACCGCCTGTTGAGCACACCAGGACGGCCGATCACGAAAGCGATCCCACACCTCCGTCACGATCCGAACGATCGGATTCTTGGCCCCCTGTAACCGCGAGAGGATCTTTTGGCAGTTGGGAAAACCTGGCGTGTCCCATAGCTGCAAAGACTCCCCCGCCTCCGTTTCGAGTACCGTGTATTTTTGATTCTCGAGCGTGACATGGGCTCGATCGGCGACGAGGCCGATATCCTTCCGGAGCAGCGTTCTAGCCAGAGTGGTCTTCCCGATATTCGTATGGGAAATCAAGGAGAGGGCGATCTGTGATTTCTCGATACTCATTGTGTTCCTCGAAAATCACCGGGCCACAAACAGTCGGGCAAGACTTGTAGTTCCCCATCCGGCGGTGCGGAAGGGTCTCGGTATTTCAGGGCCTGGAGTCCGCACTCTTTCGCCAGCGTCGTCCAAGCCTGACACCGTTCCCTCAGCCGCTTCTCATGGTCGATCTGTGTATAGGCATCGCAATCCAGTAGGACTAACAACATGTTCGGTCGGCCTCTGCCTCGGATTGTGGTTTTCAGCTCCTCCAAAATTCGCTGTGTGTTTCCTCGGGAGCCTGGGCCACATTGAACAACGCGATGGCGCACAGACCTCGATCGGGATCGGCCGGAAAGGTTGGAGGGCGGTCGCCGTACTGGACTGGGTTCCCCATATGGATATCCGCCAGAATGCCGAAGGCATCGCTGAGGAATACCAGGAGCCGGTCGTCAGCCTCTCTCACGCGATGGCTATAGGCCAGCACCTCCACAAGCAGCCCCTTTCCGCGGTAGGGACTCAGCAGGCGCCGGAAGTACGGTTCGTTGCTCGGCAAATGCATCGCCTCGGCCAGGCGCGTCTTGCGCATCCATGCGGCCGCGGCGAGCATGGTTCGCGGTAGCACAATGAACAGCATCGTCGTCATCGCCCAGAAATGAATCCAGATCGCCGCATTGGCCCTGGCTGTGCCTTGCAGATCAGCGATGGCTTCCACACCCGGCATCGGGGTCCCCAAGAGCCAACTTGCCGGCGCGAAGAGGATGGAGAGAAAGGTGTGGACTCCCTCGGCCTCCATGAACGTGCTGTCCCATCCCGCTTATACAGAAAGCTGAAGCCGCGCAGATAGAGTCCCGCGATCACGCCCAATC
>JAAUPT010000242.1 GCA_012032965.1 Nitrospira sp. | reverse complement strand
ACTAAAACACCGTTCTAAATGAACCCTTCCTCGCAAGGACGATCAATCATGAGAGATGACGTGGTCATCATCGGCGGTGGTCTGGCTGGGTCCGAAGCCGCCTGGCAGGCGGCGAATCGTGGCGCCAAGGTCACCCTCTACGAGATGCGCCCGAAAGAGATGACGAAGGCGCACAAGACCGGTGGGTTGGCCGAACTCGTCTGCTCGAACTCGCTGGGGTCTCTCGATCCGCTGAATGCCCCCGGCATTTTGAAAGAAGAGATGCGGCGGCTCAATTCGCTGGTTATTTCATCCGCCGAGCAAGCCCGCGTGCCGGCCGGGTCGGCACTGGCCGTTGATCGGGACCTGTTCTCCCAACACATTACTCGAGCGCTGGAGAGCCATCCAAACATCAGAATTCTCCACGAAGAGATCAGCGAGATCCCGACGGATTGTCTCTGCATCATCGCGACGGGGCCATTGACCTCGGACAAACTGTCCCAGGCGATTCGTGCCGTGACGCAATCCCAACACCTGTACTTTTACGACGCGATCTCGCCGATCGTGGACGCGGACTCCATTAACATGGAGGTGGTCTTTCGTGCCTCTCGCTACGATAAAGGCGGGGATGATTATTTAAATTGCCCCATGACAGCGGAACAGTACAATGCGTTCTATGACGCCATGATGGCCGCGGAGAAGGTGCAGCCGAAGGAATTTGAGCAGACGCCCTATTTTGAGGCCTGCGTACCAATCGAAGTGCTGGCCGAACGTGGTCGCCAGACGATGCAGTTTGGCCCTATGAAACCAGTCGGCCTGAAGGATCCGCGAACGGGGATCGAACCCGCGGCAGTCGTGCAACTGCGAACGGAAAATATTCATCGTACCTGTTACAACTTGGTGGGCTTTCAGACCAAACTGACGTACCCTGAACAGAAACGGGTCTTTCGGATGATCCCTGGCCTCGAACAGGCAGAGTTTCTGCGATATGGGAGCTTGCACCGCAACACCTTCATCAATTCCCCTCAGCTCCTGTTGAACACGTTGCAATTCAAAGCTCGGGGCACTCTCTTCTTCGCCGGGCAACTTGTCGGCGTGGAAGGCTACACCGAATCAGCTGCCATGGGAGGCATGACCGGCATCAATGCAGCTCGGGCCTTGGCTGGCGAACCGTTGATCACACCACCACCTACGACGGCACATGGCTGTTTGATTGCTCATGTTACTGCCTCAGATCCGCGTCACTTCCAACCGATGAACACCAATTTTGGCCTATTCCCTCCCTTGGCAGCTCCTCCGAGGGATAAGGACAAGAAGCGGCGATCATTGAGCCAACGAGCGCTTGAGGATTTCGACGTATGGACGAAGCAATCAAAACTTTCCTAATGTACCTCCAAGTGGAACGCAATGCCTCCCACGAAACCATTCGTAACTATCGATCCGATCTTCAGCAGCTGAGGGGATTTCTCCACCGCACGAAAACTGCTCGCCCTCGAGTCGATGCGATCGCCAGTGACAATATCCGCGCCTATCTACACAGCCTGGATCAACAAGGCGACAAGGCGTCATCGTTGGCAAGAAAGCTGGCGTGCCTCCGCAGTTTTTTTCGGTTCCTTGTCCGCGAAGGAGTCCTGCGCACGAATCCAGCGGAGGACCTAAGAAGTCCGAAATTGCCAAAGCCGCTTCCTCGAGTGCTGACAAAGGGCGATGCGGCGGCGCTCATGGAATTTCCAACTGGGCAATCGCGTCTCTCCTTACGCGATCGTGCCTTGCTGGAAACCTTGTACACGACCGGTGCCCGAGTAAGTGAGGCCGTGGGGATCAATCTCGGCGACCTCAATGAGATGGACGGACTCGTGTGCCTCCGAGGAAAGGGCCGTAAGGAACGGGTCGTTCCGATCGGAGACGTGGCCCTCCAGGCGATTCAGGACTATCGGAAGTCGTTGCGTGCGCCAAGCCTCAGTGCCCCGCTGTCGGCTCCATTGTTCTTGAATCATCGAGGGGGGCGGCTCACGACACGAAGCGTCGCGCGAATGGTCTCGCGGTATTCTAGTCGCCTCGTTGGTGGAGCAGTGAGCCCGCATGCCTTGCGGCATTCGTGCGCGACGCACTTGCTCGACGAAGGCGCAGACCTCCGATCGATACAGGAAATGCTTGGCCATGCGTCGCTGAGCACCACGCAAAAATATACGCATGTGGCGACGGATCAGCTCCTGGCGGTCTACGATCGAGCCCATCCTCGCGCCCGAGCGGCCAGCACCCTTTCAGGAAAGGATCGGAAATCGTCATGATCATTCGATCAACCACCATTCTATGTGTTAGACGCGATGGACGGGTTGCCATGGGCTGCGATGGTCAAGTCACCGTTGGAACCACGGTGATGAAACACAACGCCAAGAAACTTCGCCGGCTGCATCACGACCAGATACTGGCGGGATTTGCGGGAGCCACCGCCGATGCCTTTACGCTGTTCGAGAAGTTCGAGAGCAAATTGGAGGAGCATCGAGGCAATCTCACAAGAGCCGCGGTCGAGCTGGCGAAAGATTGGCGGACCGACCGGGTGCTTCGACGCCTGGAGGCCCTGCTGGCCGTCGCCGGATCGGAACACTCGTTCATCATTTCTGGGACAGGCGATGTCGTGGAACCGGAGGACGGTATTCTGGCAATAGGCTCAGGTGGACCCTATGCCCTCGCAGCGGCCAGAGGCCTGTTACGACACTCCCAACTCGACGCCTCAGCGATCGTAATGGAAGCCATGCATATCGCCGGTTCTATTGACATTTACACCAATCAACAGATTATTGTTGAAGAACTTCAAGGATAAGGCACGATGATGAAACAGCTCACGAGCGAGGCCGAGCCGCTGAATGTCAACAGCCTGACACCACGTCAGATCGTCGAGGAACTGAATCGGTACGTCATCGGACAAAAGGATGCCAAACGCATGGTCGCCATTGCTCTCCGAAACCGTTGGCGCCGCCAGCAGCTATCCCCTGATCTCCGTGACGAGGTCATGCCAAAAAACATTATCATGATAGGTCCGACCGGCGTCGGCAAGACGGAAATCGCCAGACGTCTTGCCAAGCTCGCGCAAGCACCGTTCATCAAGATCGAAGCGTCAAAGTTCACCGAGGTCGGATATGTCGGGCGCGATGTGGAATCGCTCATACGGGACCTGACAGAGCTGTCCATCAATATGGTCAAGACCACCCGCCTGGAGACCGTTCAGCAAAAGGCCGAACACCAAGCAGAGGAACGATTGCTCGATCTGCTCTTGCCTCCACCTCCCTCTCGGCCTGGGTTCGTCGAAGGCACGGGTGAGGCAACCGGCCACGCACCTCAAGATTCGCATGAAAGCACCAGATCGAAACTCCGCCTGCAGTTGCGGGAGGGCAAGCTGGATGACCGAACGATCGAGATGGACGTCAAGGAACGAGGCCTGCCGGTCGGCGTGATCTCCAACGTCGGTGGGCTTGACGATCTCGAAAGCAACCTGCGCGACATGTTGGGTGGCATGTTTCAAGGCAAGAAAAAGAAACGGGTGATGAAGGTGCCCGAGGCCCTCAAACATCTGTCACAGGAAGAAGCTCAGAAACTGATTGATATGGATGATGCTATTCGTGAAGCCATCACCAAGGTGGAGCAGACTGGGATTGTCTTCCTCGATGAGATCGATAAGATCGCCGGCCGCGAACGCACGATGGGCCCCGACGTGTCGCGAGAAGGCGTCCAGCGAGACCTGCTCCCCATCGTGGAAGGGTGCACGGTCACGACCAAACATGGTCCGGTTGTCACAGATCACATCCTCTTCATCGCCGCCGGCGCCTTTCATGTCGCGAAGCCGTCCGATCTAATTCCGGAGCTCCAAGGGCGATTTCCCATCCGTGTCAACTCAGTCCCTTGTCCAAAGCCGATTTTGTCCGTATTCTGACGGAACCGAAAGGGGCGTTGGTCCGGCAATATCAGGCGCTGTTGGCCACGGAGGGCCTCGCGATCGGGTTCACACAGGATGGGCTCGAAGAAATTGCGGAGATCGCCGTGCAGGTGAACGAGCGGACCGAGAATATCGGCGCGCGGCGGCTGTTCACGATCATGGAGCGGTTGCTCGAGGACATTTCGTTCGAGGGACCAGGCTGGCCGGACAAGCGGATCAGCATTAGTGCCACCTATGTGCGTGAACGATTAAAAGATATCGTGAAGGATCAGGACTTGAGTCGGTATATCCTCTAAGGGTCATCACGCTTTATTCATCAGGCATCTGTTAGCCCTGGACGCGAACAGCCGATCCCC
>JAAUPT010000241.1 GCA_012032965.1 Nitrospira sp. | reverse complement strand
GGATGGGAATCGCCGCGTCGGCCGCGGGCGCCGAGGACAGCGCGATAGCCGCAAGCGCGACGACGAGAAGGAGGTCCCTCGGTCGTGCAGCTAGTTCATTCACCCAAACGAGCGTATGCCTGCGACTCCACGTTCGCAACCGGTGGGACGAGTGAGCAGTTCGCCAAAACGGAATCACCGGTGCTGGCACGCCTCACGGATAGCCAGTTCGCCGTGTTTCTGGGTAATCTGTCCGAACCTGAAGATTCTTCCAGGCTCGCACAGAGCTTTCTTGATGTTTTAGCAGTCCATTTCAGTCGGAGCGACTAGTCTGACCTCTCTGCGAATATTGGAATTGCAATACCAGGAACCGACGGGACGGATGCCGAGCAGTTGCTCCGTAACGCTGGGACCGCTCTCCAGTCGGCAAGATCCAAAGGACATAATTGCTACCAGTTCTACTCGGATTCGATGAACGCGTCGATCGCCGCTCGTGTCAGTCTTGAGCACGATTTGCGAGCCGCGATCGCCGGCAACCAGTTCGTTCTTCACTATCAACCGCAAGTGGATATTCTTTCGGAAAAGGTCATTGGATTCGAAGCTTGATCCGATGGCAGCATCCGACCCGTGGGTTGCTTTCTCCGGCCGAGTTTATCCCCGTCGCAGAAGAGGAAGAGTTGATCGTTGAAATGAGTGAATGGGTCATTAAGAGCGTGACGCAACAGCAGCGGGCCTGGCACAAGAAGGGGTTGGCACCAACCGCTGTCTCGATCAACCTCTCCGGTCTGCATTTCAGGCAACGGAATATTGCCAGTCAGGTAAAGGGGATCGTCTTTGCCGAGGGAGGCAATCCGCAGGACATCGAGCTGGAGTTGACCGAAAGTGTCTTGATGACGGATGCGCCATCAACAGCTTCCACACTGAATGAGCTTAAAGAATCAGGGTTTCGATTGGCGATTGATGATTTCGGCACAGGCCACTCATCCCTCGCCTATCTCCAGCGATTTCCCATCGATACGATCAAGATCGATCAAGCGTTCGTCAAGGATCTGAAGCTCGGTAAGGTCGACTCCCCAATCATGCGGGCGATCATCGGGATGGGGCGTGCTCTCAACCTTCACATCGTAGCCGAGGGCGTCGAAACTCGAGATCAGCTCGCCTTTCTCCGCATGCAAGGCTGTGCAGCCTATCAAGGCTATCTCTTCAGCAAGCCCGTTCCAGCAAATCAGCTCCAGCATCTGCTGAGAGATCGATTGTCTGATGAGGCATCGAGAGCAACCGAGCGATTGAGAAATCGTCTGGCTAGTTGAACGGCGGAACTCCCCTGACTCAAAACCCCTCGATTGTTAGCGCCGACTCGGCGTGGCAATCCCAGAAGGCGCGGTTCCAGTAGGAAATGGATTCCCCAGGAGTGGAGTTAAGGGAATCAGGGTGCCGGTTTCGGATACCACCGTGTAGGCTGACACCCCCCTCCTTGGTTCGCGACATACAGAAATTGTCCATCTTGCGAGATCGTGATGCCTGAAGGGTTTGTCCCTGCCGGGATTGGATTGGGTGAACTCCCTGGAGAAGGCACGAGTGTGAGTAGGCCGTTGCCACCTATGGAAAAGGCCGATACATTTCCTCCACCATTGGCTGTGTACAGAAACTGTCCATTGGGAGCGACTGCGATGCCATTGGGACCGGTACCTCCTATAGGGACGGGATTCGTTCCGGTACCGGCTGGAGGTACAAGAGTGAGCAGCCCGCTTGATTCAACCTGAAACACACTCACAGTATTCGAGGCGCTATTGGTTGCGTAGAGAAATTGGCCGGTAAAAGTCATGGCGAGTGCGGTGGGGGCTGTCCCACTGACCGGAATTGGGTTTGTCGCAGGCCCCGTTGGAGGTATGAGCTTTAAAAGCCCATTTGCGTCGATCTGAAACGCGGCTACGGTATTGGATGTGCTATTTGCGACGTAGAGAAAGCGGCCGCTTGGAGAAATGGCGATGGCTGCAGGCGACGACCCTCCCGCTCCGACGGGATTGGGTGTTCCATCCGCCCCCGGTGTGCGTGTCAGCGCTCCCGCGGCGCCGACACTCAACACGGTCACACTATCGGATCGGCTATTTGCTACATAGACAAATTGCGCATCCTCTGAGATTGCGATCGCTCGTGGAGCCGTGCCGACCGGAGCAGGGTTAGGGGTGGACGGAGTGGGGGATACTGGTAATAACCCACCCTCCATACCAACTCGGAACGCCGTCACAGTATTTGATTGGCTGTTAGTAGCAAACGCAAAGAATCCATCGGAAGACACTGCAATGGCCGAAGGAGCCGACACATTGGTAAAGGGCGATCCAGGAACGGCTGAGAGCCACCGGTGGTCGCATTGATGGCATAGCCGGATACATTGTCGGAGCCACTATTCGTGACATACACAATCGCGGTCGTCGCGACCCCTCCGATGGTTCCTAGGCCGCCTGCTCCCACGCCGCCGAATCCGCCTCCCCCGCCTCCATCACCGCAGCCGGGGATCAGCAACAGGGCGGCCATCAGCCAGATCGGCGGCATTCCGACCTTACTCGAAATCTGATGAACGTCTCGGAGCACCATGTCTGACTTATATCACCCTGGGCCAACCCTGGCAACGCGGCAACACTGAGGATCGGAACGTTGTGAGCTTGGGTCAGCGTAAGTCCTTGACTGGAAGAAGGAGGCAATACGTACAGCACATGACATGACTTTTTTCATTGGACTCCGATCGACTCACACTGGCACACTGCACCCCCATTGAGAAGGAGCCCGACAGGACTTGCATCCATCCCTTACTATTCTTGGATCCGGCTATACTGCGAAGGCGCTTTTGCCGCTCGCTGAGCGCCGTTACGCCCACGTGTATGCCACCAGTCGGACTCCCGAACGACACCTTAGCCATCTGAGTCCTGAGCAACGGATACGATTCGACTTGACGCGGCCTGACACGTGGACGTCGATTCCAACGGCGACCGATGTGCTGTGGTGTTTTCCTGCGGTGCCGATCGATTTGGTGCAGCGGTTTGCTGACACTATCTCACTTGGTGTCCGACGCTTGGTCATCCTTGGCAGTACCTCCGCTTACAACGATGGATCCTCATCGGCTTATCCCCCACCCTGGATTGATGAATCGGCCACAATCGATCTAACGATACCTCGTGTAAAGAGTGAAGAACTCTTGCGAACTGCCTATGGAGGCGTCGTACTACGGGTCGCGGGGATTTATGGTCCGGGTCGTGATCCGATCGAATGGATTCGGACCGGACGTGTGAGCGCTTCACGCAAGTATGTGAATCTCATTCACGTTGAAGATCTCGGTGCGACATGTCTTGCCGCTCTCACCCATGCCGATTCCGGTGGAGTCTACAACGTCAGCGATGGACAACCGAGGACCTGGAACGAGATCTGTGAAACGGTTGAACGACGCTGGAATATTCGTTCCTCTGTCTCAGATGAATCGAGGCCAAATGGGAAACGTCTGTCGAACAATAAAATGTGCGAATTATTGGATTTAGATCGGGCAGGTCTGCGCCACACAGATTTGTTCGAGGCGCTTGAGGCAATCCAGAAGAATACACTTAACGAAGCAGGGCCATCACGGTAAGGCACACCAGCAAGTTGTTCATCGCATGCGCTGCCATGCCCGGAATCAGGCTTCCCGTCCGCTCATAAATCCACGCCCAGAGAAAGCCGCTCCAAAACACGCTGATGAACCCGATGAGGCTGTAGCCGTGTGCGAGGGCGAAGATACTGGTGCTGATGATCGCAGCAGGAACGAATGCGAGCCGTCGTCGAAGTGTTGCGTACAGCAACCCGCGGAATGCAATTTCCTCAAAGATCGGTGCAAAGATGACGTACTCCAATACACTCACGGTGAGCTTAGATGGTGATGCCCACACAAGGTTGGGATCAAACCATTCTGTTCCAAGTGGTTTGTGAGATTCAGGATCTCGGCCGCCTTCGCCGAGATCATCCCATTCCCCAGACGCCGCTGCAATCACGGAGACGATGATGCAGGCCAGGCGTGCGTAATTGCCGCGCTTGATACGGAGACCAAAACCGTTCCAGAACGTCAGACCGGCCGGTTTGAGTAACTGGACGTACGCCAGGATGAGTAGCGGGAGGTTGGCCAAGGGAATGACGAGCGCACTGACTGTCGATTGTTGGAGAGTTGGCATCGACAAGAACGTCAAGGTTATGATCGTTCCTAAGGCGCCACCACGGAGGATGACCGCAACCGCAGTGCGTCCAGACCAGGGTGGAGGAACGCTCGGCACATGCACA